>JAZKSZ010000129.1:0-6653 GCA_036625795.1 Haloarculaceae archaeon | reverse complement strand
GGTCCAGCCCTACGGCATCTCCGAGGGCAACAGCATGATCTTCGTCGGCGACCCCGAGGACCCACTCGAGCAGCGCAAGCGGGTCGGCGGCCCGCGGGTCCACCCCGACGCGGCGGTCCGGGTCGCCGACCCCCAGACCGGCGAGACGCTCCCGGCGGGCGAGGAGGGCGAACTCTGCCTGCGGGGGTACAACGTCATGAACGGGTACCACGACAAACCCGAGCAGACCGCCGAGGCGGTCGACGAGGAGGGCTGGCTCCACACGGGCGACCTCGGGGTTCGGGACGAAGCGGGCTACTTCTACTACCGGTCGCGGCTCGATGACGCGCTCCGGGTCCGGGGCTTTCTGGTCACGCCACGGGACATCGAGGCCGCCCTCAACGGCCAGCCGGGCGTCGACCAGGCCCAGGTCGTCGGCGCGCCACACCCCCGCCACGGTCAGGTCCCCGTCGCCTTCGTCATTCGCGGGGACGACGGCGAGGGCAGTAACCTGGACGCGGCGACCCTCCGCGAGTCGCTCGCGGCGGAGGTGGCCGACTACAAGGTGCCCGAGGACGTCGAGTTCGTCGACGAGTTCCCCAGAACCGAGGGTCCCCACGGCGCAAAGGTCCGGAAGGGGGAGCTCCGCGAACGGGTTGCTGCCCGGTACCAGGAGTGAGCCGAGAGGAGTGAGGGGGGCGTCGAGACAACTGGCGGCGGGAGTGCCGTCCGCGGTGTGGACTCCGCTTCGGAGTCAGGCCTCGGTAGTCTCGGCGCCCGGCGCGTTCCGCTTCACGCTCTCGATGGCGTCGTGGGCGCCGTGGCGGCTGGCGTACCCCTGGCCGCCGTCGGCGATGACCTCGCCGTTTCTGTGCCGGAGCCGCCAGCGCCACTCGTCGGCCTCGTCGCGGTAGACCTCGAAGGCGGCGAAGCCGACGTCGAGCGAGTCGGCCTCGGGGGCGTACGCCTGGACGCGCTCGACGGCCTCGTGGGCCTCCGCTTCCGAGGAGTACCCCTCGCCGCTGGTGGCGATGACCTCGTTGTTCGCGGCCGTGAGCCGCCAGCGGTGGTCCCCGCTGGCATCCTCGTAGACCTCGAAGGCGTCGTCATCGAGGGTCTCCTGGACCGTGTCGACCGACCGGCTGGCGTCGCGCCGGCGGGTGTACCCCTCGCTCGCGGCCGCGATGATGTTGCCGTTCTTGTGGACCAGCCGCCAGCGCCACTCGCCGGCGTTGTCCCGGTAGACCTCGAAGGAGACGGGGTCGAACTGGAGGTAGCTCGCGGGCCCGGCGTTTCGCTTCACGCTCGCGATGCCGTCGCGGGCGTTGCGCTCCGAGGCGTACCCCTGCCCGCCGTCCGCGATGACGTTGCCGTTGTCGTGGACCAGCCGCCAGCGGTAGTCGCCAGCCTCGTCCTCGTAGACCTCGAAGGTCGCCTGGCTTTCCTCGACATCCGGGACCAGCGGCGCCTCTTCCAGGGCTTTCTCGGGGTCTTCCCCTTCCTCGGGGTCAGGCTCGATCTCGAGCAGGCTCGCGCCCAGCGCGTTGCGCCGGACGCTCGCCAGCCCCTTCTTGGCGTTGTGCTTGCGGGTGTACCCCTGGCCGCCGTCGGCGACGACGTTGCCGTTCCGGTGGCGGAGCCGCCAGCGGTACTGCCCGCCGGCATCCTCGTAGAGTTCGAACTGCGCCTGGCTGGCCCGCAGCGACTCGAGCTGGCTCTCGAGTTCCGCGAGGTCGGCCTCCAGGCCCTCCGCCCGGTCGGCGTCGGTCGCGCCCGCCTCCCGGGCGTCCTCGAGTTCGGTCTCGAGGCGGTCGCGCTCGCGTCGCAGGTCCCGCAGGTTCTCTTCCAGGTCCGCGGCACGGCGCTGGGTGGCCTCGAGGTCCTCGCGGGTCGCACCGACGATCAGGGGCACGAGCGCGCCGCCGAGCATCGTGGTCCCGAGGCCGACGGCATAGAGGATGACCACCGGCTGGTTGCCGGTCTGGACGTTCCAGTCGGCCGGGAAGACGAGGATGAACCAGACGACGGCGAGAAAGCAGACCAGCTGGCCCAGGTAGGCCGCATAGTTGGCCCAGGATTTCAGCGGGAGGCGGACGACAGGGCCGGCGACGATCATCGCCAGCCCGACCGCCGCGAGCGCGATGCTCACCTCCCGGAGCGTGAGCCCCGAGGCGCCGGCAGCCGACCCGCTCGGTAGGAAGAGCACGAACCCGACGACAGCGAGGACCAGCCCGGTGAGGAAGATCCAGTACCCCCGTACCTCGTCGTGGGTGGTCGGCGTCCCGATCCGGTTTGCGTAGACTTCCGCGAGTGTCCCGCCGGTGTCCGTTGACATGGTCTACTTTGTAGAATGATACCATTGCACATAAAAATATCCGGAAAAATACAAAAGTCCTTGGCGAGCGCACCCCCACCGGCCGAGGTCACGGAGAGTGGCCCGGAGGCCGTCCATGATGTTCGACGAGGTAGAGGAGCGGACAGGGGCCTTGACTCACCATGGTCGGAATACTGTCAATCGGTCGCTCCAGTCGCGGGGGCTTCCCCGGGCGTGCCGCCGGCGGGCAGGCGGCCCCGGGTGTAAAGTCCGTACAGGGCAAGGACGAGGAGGCCGACCCCGACGGCGAGCCCGCGGAAGACGGCAGTGTAGCCCAGCCCGCGGGCGACGGCCATCCCGACCGCACCCGAGCCGAGCGCCTGGACGACCATCATCGTCGCGGAGTACAGCGCGTAGGCGCTCCCGCGGTGGCGGTCCGGCAGCGCACTGAGCATGTAGGTGTCCATCGCCGGAAAGAGGGCGTGGACCGCGAAGCCGAGCACGAGGCTGACGGCGGCGACGGCGACAACGCCGGTTGCGGCGGTCAGCGCGAGCGTGCAGACGACGAAGCTCCCGATGATCCCGAGGATGAGCGGGACGTTGGGGACGCGGTCGGCAAGCCGCCCCGTAAAAAAGAAGGCGGGGACGCCCGCGGCGAACATCCCCGAGAGCAGCAGCCGGCCGGTCGCGGGGTCGATCCCCTTCACGACGGTGAGGTAGTCACCGTAGAGATTGAACAGCCCGTTCCAGAGGAAGCCGGCGGCGCCGATGAAGACGACGCCGGTCAGCACCAGCCGCCACTGCGCGCGGGCGGCCGCCCGGAGGCTGCGGTCCTCGGCGCCGACCGAGGGGAGAGCAGTCCGGCGGGCCGCCAGGACCAGCGCGGCCGTCGCCAGCACCGCACAGCCCGAGATGACGAAAAACGCCGTCTCCCACCGGCCGACGACCAGCAGGACACTCAGAAAGACCGGGGCGGCGACCGCCGCGAGCTGGCTGGCCGCGCCGTGGATCCCGATGGCGCTGCCGACCCGCTCGCGGAACAGTTCACTCACCAGGGGGTTGGCCGCGATAAAGTAGACGCCGCTTGAGAGCCCCATCGCGAACGCGCCGGCCGCGAGCAACGGGATGGAGTCGGCGAAGGCGGTCCCCGCGGCCGCGACGGCGAGCAGCGTCCCCGCGCCCGCGACGACGTGGTGACGGGGGAACCGCGTCAGGAGGTAGCCCGTCGGCAGACGCGGGGCCGCGCTGCCGAGCCAGGCGGCGCTGGTCACCACGCCCAGCGAGGCCGCGGGGACGCCCAACTCGGCGGCGACCGGCTGGACCAGCGGAGCGAAGACAACCCGCGCGAGGTTCACCAGGAAGACCATCGCGCAAAGCGAGCCGAAGAGGCTGCGCCGTGACACTGCTCGAACGTCGTCGCCGGGCGTCTTCAATCGACCGAACTCCCCCCGACGGAGGTGCCCGGGTCTCTCCCTCCTCGGCAGGAACGAAGGCGCCCGGTGGTCACCGACCGGAAGGGTACCGGACGGTAACCTGGTGTCACCGGTGTCCGAACAAGCCCTACATGGGTGGGGGTCCTACCGGACGGTATGCCAGAGACAGCGGGCATCCACCACGTGACGGCCATCGCGGGCGACCCGGGGCAGAACGCCGACTTCTACGTCGGGACCCTGGGACTGCGCTTCGTGAAGCGGACCGTCAACCACGACGACACCCACACCTACCACTTCTACTTCGGCGACCGGAAGGGCACGCCGGGGACTGCCATCACCTTCTTCCCGTGGACCGACGAGGGCCGCCGGGGGGAGTTCGGCGCCGGCCAGACCGCCGCGACCGCCTACGCCATTCGACCGGAGTCGGTCGGCTACTGGCGCGACCGGCTGGCCGACCGCGGCGTCGAGGTCGAGGAGCCGGAGCGGTTCAGCGAGCCCGTGCTCTCCTTCGAGGACCCGGACGGCATCGGACTGGAGCTGGTGGGGACCGAAGCGGCGGCAGAGGCTCCCGCCGAGCCCTGGGAGGACAGCCCGGTCCCGGCAGAACACCAGCTGCGCGGCTTCGACGGCGTGACGCTGGCCGTCGCGGGGCATGAACCGACAGAGCGGGTGTTGACTGAAGTGTTGGGCTACGAACTCGCTGACGAGGAGGACGGGCGCCGGCGGTACCGGACTGCGGTCGGCGAGCGGCCGGGGACGACGGTCGACCTCGTCGAGACCGACGCCGAGCGCGGACGGATGGGCGTCGGGACGGTCCACCACGTGGCCTTCAAGGCCGAGGACACCGACGCACAGGAGGCCTATCGCGAGGCCTTCGAAGAGCAGGGACTGCGCGTCTCGGAGATACTCGACCGGAAGTACTTCAACGCCATCTACTCCCGTGAGCCCGGCGGGGTGCTCTTCGAGGTCTCCACGACGGGGCCGGGCTTCACCGCCGACGAGGACGTCGAGGAGCTGGGGTCGCGGTTGACCCTCCCCGAGTGGCTCGAGGACGAGCGCGAGGCGATCGAGGCCGCGCTGCCGGCCGTGGAAGCGGAGGTGGCGAGATGACCGACTACCGCTTCGCCTACGAGCCCGGCGCGATTCGCTACGGGGTGGGTGCGGCCGGCGACCTCGACGACGAACTGGCGGCGCTCGGCGCCGACCGGGCGCTGGTGGTCAGCGGGCAGACGGTCGGCACCACGCCCGAGGTCATCGACCCCGTGCGCGAGGGGCTGGGCGACCGGCTCGCGGGCGTGCTCGCGGAGACGACGCCCGACAAGCTGGTCAGCACCGCACTCGACGTCGTCGAGGCCATGGAGGAGACGGGCGCGGACGCGCTGGTCGGGCTGGGCGGGGGCAGCAGCATCGACGTCTCGAAGGCCGCGGCGGCCATCGCCAGCAAGGGCGAGGTCGACCGGGCGGCGGTCGGCGCCGAGATGGAGGAGACCGGCACGATCGCCGTCGAGGGCGAGGCGCCGCCGGTGGTGGCGGTGCCCACGACGCTCGCGGGCGCGGACCTCTCGCAGGTCGCGGGGATCAACGCCGACCCCGCGACCTGTCCCGTCGACGAACCCGTCGACGGCGGGGTGTCGGACCCCGCGCTGATGTCGGCGGCCGTCGTCGGCGACCCGGAACTGGTTGCAACCACCCCCGCGAGGATCCTCACGGCCTCCGCGATGAACGGCTTCGACAAGGGGGTCGAGACGCTGTACACCAGTGCCGCCACACCGTTCACGGACGCGACGGCGATGCGCGGGCTGGACGTGCTGACCGACGCGCTGCCGGCGCTGGGCGAGCGGGTCACGGTCGAGACCGCCGCGCCCGCTCTGGAGGGACTCTTGCTGGTCCAGTACGGCATCTCCCGGCCGGATGGCGGGACGCTGGGACTGATCCACGCCTTCGGCCACGGGCTGACCGCCTACTCGGACATCCAGCAGGGCGCGGCCCACGCCGTCGTCGCGCCCCACGCGCTGCGGTACCTCTTCGGGGAGGTAGAGGGCCGCCGCGAGCTGCTCGCAGAGGGGCTGGGGGTCGGCGGCGCCGAGGACCCCGCGGAGGCCGTCGTGGAGGCGGTCGCCGACGTCCGCGACGGGCTGGGGCTGCCCGCGCGGCTCCGCGATACCGCGGGGCCCGAGCCCGACCAGTTCGAGGCCGTCGCGCGCGCCGTCGTGGACGACCCGCTGATCGTGAATCTCCCCGAGGGCCTGGAGTTGACCGTCGAGGGCATGGTCGGGGTCCTCGAAGCCGCGCACTGACGGGAACGCGGCCCGTACTGCCGGTTCACGGAGTGGACAGCGGGCACGGACAGCGGCCGCCACGGCGGACGGTCTCCGCCATCGTTTTGGTGTTGCACTCGTGGGAATAGGTATGGAGTATCACGACTCCGAGAAAGCAAAAGAGGTCGCGAGCCGGGTTGAAGCGTTCATGGAGGAGGAGGTCCTCCCCCGCGAGCGGGAGGCGCTCCGGACGCGTGAGCTCGTCTCCGAGGCGGAGATCCACGACTTCTGGGACCAGTCCAGGGAGCGAGACCTGTTCGCGCCCCAGGTGCCCGAGGAGTACGGCGGGCAGGGGCTGGGGTTCCGGGACATGCTGCCCTCCTTCGAGCAGGTCGGCCGGTCGCTGATGGGCGCGCTGTCGATCCGCGCGAACGCCCCCCAGGAGGGGAACATGCACACCCTCGAGATCGCCGGCACCGAGGAGCAAAAAGAGGAGTACCTGCGACCGCTGGTCCAGGGTGACATCCGCACCGCGTTCTCGATGACCGAGCCCACGCAAGGCGCGGGCTCGGACCCGAAGATGCTCCGGACCACCGCCGAGAAGGACGGCGACGAGTGGGTCCTGAACGGCCACAAGTGGTGGACCTCCGACGGCTACAACGCCGACGT
>JAZKSZ010000128.1:0-6702 GCA_036625795.1 Haloarculaceae archaeon | reverse complement strand
CATGATCCACACCATCGGGCGGAACTGGGCTTTGAACACGCCCAGGTCCATCTCCTCCATCTGCTCCTGGCGCAGCTCCTTGACGCGCTCGTCGTCGCCGCGCTCCTTGGCCTCCTCGATCTTCTCTTTGAACTCCTGCTGGGTCTCCTGGTAGTCGGACATGATGTTGGTGTTCATCATGTTGTCCTGGAGGACGGCGGTCCACAGCCCCGTCGCCAGCGCGAGGATCAACACGATGACGTGGAAGGGGAGGGTGGCGCTCAGCGGCCCGAGGACGAGGTCGATCCCGTCGCCGGCGATGACGTCCCGGAGCCCCCGCTGGGAGTAGGCCAGAAAGAGGAGCAGGACGCCGAGGCCGGCGAGCTTGTCCCGTCGCGACCAGCTGAGGTCCTGTTCCTCCGATTCAGTGGGCTCGGCCTCCGAGAGGGCCTCGCGGACCCCCTCGGGGTCGTCGAGGACGAACCCGTCACCACCGGCGTCGACGAGCAGTCCCGACTCGATGAGCCGGCCCCACTCCCCGCTCGAGAGGTCGTCGCTGACGTCCCCCCACGAGACGGTGCCTTGCTCGTCGGCGACGTCGAGGACCGCCGACAGCGCGTCGGCCATCTGCTCGCCGTCGCCGACGATGTCCTCTACCCTTCGCTCGGTCTTTGCCATCGTTGTGGTGTGTTGTCGCCGTCCGTTATGAAGCTTTTACTCCGCCCGTCCCCGCAGGGCCGGCGCGCGGCACCGGCTTCTGCCCCGCAGGCCGGGGTACTGGCTCCCTGTCACCTGTCGTGGCGTCGGGGAGCATCACTCCGACACGTCGGCCTGCTCGCGGACCGCGCTGTCGATGTCGTCCCAGACCTCCGCAGGCGGCTGTTCGCCGTCGATGGTCACGAAGCCGTCGTGGTCGCGGTAGTGGTCGATGACCGGCCGGGTGTTCTCCGCGAAGACGTCCAGCCGGTTCTCGACGGCCTCCGGGCGGTCGTCCTCGCGCTGGACGAGTTCGCCGCCACACTCGTCGCAGACGCCCTCCTCCTCGGGCTGGTCGAACTCGACGTGGAAGTTGGCGCCACACTCGTCACACACCCGCCGTCCGGTCAGGCGGTCGATGAGTTCCTCGCGGGAGACCTCGAGCGAGAGGACCACGTCGAGGTTGGTCATCCCCTCGAGCTCCTCGGCCTGCTCGAGGTTCCGCGGGTAGCCGTCGAGGACGAACCCGTCGGCCGAGGCCAGCGCCTCCTCGACGATGGCGTTGACGACGGCGTCGGGGACGAGGTCCCCCGCTTCCATGTACTGGCGGGGCGTGTCGTGCTCCGTGTCCATGTCGGAGATATCCATGTCCTTGTTGGCCCGGAGCGCGTCCCCCGTGGTGACGTGCTCGACGCCGTACTCCGCGGCGATGTTGCCCGACTGGGTGCCTTTGCCGGCCCCCGGCGGTCCCAGGATCAGAACGCGTGGCTTGCCCATGCACCCCGGTTCCGGACGCGTGGATAAATGGTTGTCCAAACGCCGCCGGTGCGGGAGTCCCGGGTGGCCGGGAGCGGCTCGGCGGCTCCACGTGGCCCGCGCAGGCGGGTGACCGGCCCGCGGATGGAAAGCGCTTATCAGGCGACCCACCAACCCCCGAACGATGGACCACCTGCTCGTCCGCGCGGCCCGGGGGGAACGCACCGAGCGGCCGCCGGTCTGGCTGATGCGCCAGGCCGGCCGTCACATCCCCGAGTACCGCGAGCTGCGCGAGGAGTACTCCTTCCTCGAGGCGATCAAGGACCCGGAGGTCGCCGCCGAGATCACCCTGCTCCCCTGGGAGTACTACCGGCCCGACGGGCTGGTGATGTTCTCGGACATCCTCACCGTCCTCGAACCGCTCGGCTTCTCGTATCACATCGAGTCCGGTGTCGGGCCGGTCATCGACGACCCCGTCGAGGGCCCCGACGACGTGGACCGGAGCCACGGTGACGTGGCCGCGGAACTCGACTACGTGGGCGAACTCCTGACCCGGCTGAACCGCCGGGTCGGCGACGAGACCGCCATCATCGGCTTCGCGGGCGGGCCCTTCACGCTGGCCTCCTACGCCGTCGCGGGCGGCCCCAGCCGCACGAACATGCCCCTCCGTCGACTCCGGGCCCGCCATCCCGAGGCCTTCCGGACGCTGCTGGCCTCCTTCGCCGACGTCGTGCGCGAGTACCTGGCCTTCCAGGTCGACAACGGCGCCGACGTCGTCCAGCTGTTCGACACCTACGCCGGGGCACTATCCCCCGCCGACTACCGGGAGTTCGTCCTCCCGCTGCACCGGGAGATCCTCGCGGACCTCGACGCCCCCTCGATAATCTTCGTGCGACAGATGGGGGGGCGGCTCGACCAGCTCGCCGATAGCGGGGCCGACGTCGTCGGCCTGGACTGGACCGTCGACATGGCCGAGGCCCGCCAGCAGCTCGGGGAGACGCCCGTCCAGGGAAACCTCGACCCCTCGGACCTGTTCGCGGAGCCGGCGGTCGTCCGGGAACGAACCCGGAAGGTCATCGAGAAAGCCGGCCCGGCCGGGCACGTCCTGAACCTCGGCCACGGCGTCAACAAGGACACTCCCGTCGAGTCCGTCGAGGCGTTCGTCGAGACGGCGAAGTCGGTCGAGCGGTAGCCCTACCCGCCAGTGATCCGCTCGGCCACCTGCTTCGCCTCGCGCACCCGGCTCGGGATCCCCATCCGCGCGGTGTAGTTGGTCGCCAGGTGCACGCTGGGTGGCGTCTCGACCTCCTCGGTGCCCCACCAGGTGTGGTCGTAGGCGGGGAACCACCGCTCGCGGCGCTCGACGTCGAGCACCTCGGCCCCCGTCCCGGTGGCCTCCTCGAACTCCCGGCGGGCGGTCTCGCCGAGGCGGTCGTCGGGTTCCTCCAGGATCTCGGGTTCGTGCATCCCGCCGAGAAAGACCGTACAGAGGTCGTCGCGGCCGAACAGGACGCCGTTGAAGGAGACCCCGAGCGTGTGCAATTCCTCCTGGTAGCTGACCTGGTAGCCCAGGCCGTCGGCGGGCTGGCCGTCGCTTCGTAGATACACGAGCGCGAGCGGATTGTAGGTCAGGTCCCGGAGACGGTCGGCGCCCGGGGCGATCCCCCCGAGGAGGTCGCCTGCGGCGTCGGCGGGCGCGGTCACTACGACGTGGTCGGCCTCGTAGCTGTCCTCGGCGGTCTCGACCGTGTAGCCGGTGTCGACCGTCGCGCCGCCGTCGGCTGCGGTCGGGACCGGTCCGCCAGCGCCACTCTCCTGGACGTCGCCGGCAGGGCGGATTCCGGTGACCGGCTCGCCGAGGCGGACGCGGGCGTCGTAGCGGGCGGCGAGCGCCTCCGGGAGCCGCTGGAGGCCACCTTTGACGGTGGCGGGCGGGGCCTTCTCGCCCTGGCCGACCCGCTCGAGGAACGCCCTGAGCATACTGCCGGCCTCTTCCTCCCGGTCCATCAGCCCCGAGAGCGCGAACGCGGCGGGCATCTCGGCCGGGTCCGACCCGTAGAGCCCGCCGTACAGTGGCCCGATGAACCGCTCGTAGGCCTGCCGGCCGAACTTCCGGGTGAAGGTGTCGGCGACCGTCTCCTGGTCGATCCCCGGCCTGGTGAGCGGCTCCGCGAGTAGCCGGAGCTTCGCCGGCCAGGACAGGAGGTCCGTCCGGAAGAAGGCCTCCTTGGAGGTCGGGGCCTCCCGCAGCCGGCCGTCGGCGTAGACGAAGAGCGTCCCGTCCCCGGCAGTGACGAGGTCGTCCGCGATGCCCGCCGCGTCGAGGAGTTCGCGTATCCCCGGCGTCGCGCGCATCCGCTGGGGGCCGACCTCCGCGACGGTCCCGTCGACCGGGCGGGACTGGATCACCCCGCCGGCCGCCTCGCTGGCCTCGAGGGTGACGCAGTCGACCCCACGCTGGGCCAGTTCGTGGGTCAGTGCGAGCCCCGTGATCCCCGCGCCGACGGTGACGACGCGCATGTCAGTCGTCGGCCTCGAGGTCGGTGTCGGCCGCGTCCGCCGACGGCAGGTCCTCGGCGTGGGGTGTCTCCTGGGGGGCGTTCAGGCACATCGTCCCCGGGACGTCCCGGCACTTGCACTGGCGGTACTGGTAGTACTCCGGTGCGAAGTCCGCCAGGAAGGGTTCGAGGAGGTCCGCGAACACCTCCGGCAGGCGCTCGTCGTCGTGTGGGATCGGCACGCGATGGAAGTCCAGGCCGGCCTCCTCGGCCTCCTCGCGGAGCTCGATGTCCAGTTCGGAGAGGGTCTCGCTCTGTTCGTGGAGGAAGCTGACCGGCTCGACGACGACCCGACCGGCGTCCAGCCCCGTCACGAGGTCCTCGACCTCGGGTTCCGTCCAGGGGATGTCGCGGTTCTCGTGGTTCTGGAAGCCGACGTGGTACTCCTCGACGCCCAGCAGCGAGGCCACGACCGAGGTGTACTCGTCGACGTAGATGTCGTAGCGGCTCCCTTCTTCGAGGTAGTGCTGGGGGGTGCCGTGGGCCGAGAAGACGAGGGCGGTGTCGTCGTCGGTCAGGTCGACGCCCCACTCCGCGGCGTGGTCGGCGATGTTGTCGGCGCGGACGTGGTTGTATCCGGGGTGTTTGTGCCAGCCGGTGATCGCCTGGAAGGGAACGTCCCCGCCGATGTCCTCGAGAGACTCCTCGAGTTCGTCGAGTGCGATGACGTTCGTCGAGGGGCCACACAGCGGGTAGACCGGGAAGCCGACGACGCGGTCGACGCCGTCCTCGTGGGCGGCCGCGGCAGCGTCGGGGATCAGCGGCTCGGTGTACTGCATTCCCATGTACGTGGTGACGTCGAACCCCCGGTCCCGAAGCTCCGTCTCGAGGGCCTCGGCCTGGCCGCGGGCCTGCTCGTTGAGCGGCGACCC
The DNA here is from genome assembly GCA_036625795.1 of Haloarculaceae archaeon. Lineage (GTDB taxonomy): Archaea > Halobacteriota > Halobacteria > Halobacteriales > Haloarculaceae > Salinirussus. Next base: position 1,841 of record JAZKSZ010000128.1, on the reverse strand, counting down.
GCCGATCTCCTCGTACTCCTCGATCAGGCCGGGCGCACGGCGCTGTGCCAGCTTCCGGGAGCGCTCGCGGGCGGCCTCCTCCGAGTCGTACTCCTCCAGGTCCGCGTTGGCCATGAAGATGCGCTCGAGGTAGTCGACGACGGCCTCGCGGTCCGGTTCCGACGGCTCGCCGAAGTTCAGCAGGACGACGCCTGTGGTCATACACACGTGTTGGGCGAGAGCGACGAAAAGCTGTCGTTGTCGGGCCACCCGGCCGGGAGAAGCGGGCCCGTGCAGGCGGGCTCAGCTCCGCCAGTACGCCCGCGTCAGCAGGACAAAGACCGGCAGGATCTCCAGCCGGCCGGCCCACATCAGGAAGACCATCACCAGCTTCGAGAGGTCCGTGAAGGGAAGGTAGCTGTTCATCGGCCCCACGACACCGAATCCCGGCCCGACGTTGCCGAGCGTCGCCGCGGTGGCCGAGATGATATCGAACAGCGGGAGCGTTTCGGCGGCTCGTGAGGCGTCGACCGCCAGCACCGCGACGCCGACGAAGAAGATGACCAGGTAGAGGAGGGTAAACGAGAAGATGCCCCGGACAGCAGTCTCGTCGAGCGCGCGCCCGCCCAGCCTGACCGGCGAGACCGCCTCGGGGTGGACAGTCGTGAACAGTTCGCGTTTGACCGCCTTCAGGATGACCAGCGTCCGGACCATCTTGATCGCGCCGCCGGTCGACCCCGCCGAGCCACCCAGGAAGAGCGCGACGAGCAACACCGACTGACTGGCCCCGCTCCAGGTGTTGAAGTCCATGCTCGCGTACCCCGTCGTCGTGACGATCGACACGGCCTGGAAGGTGCCGTGACGCAGGGCGTCCTCCAGTTCGCCGGGGATCGGCGCCACTTCCACCGGGAGTTCCGCCAGCCCGATCCCCACGCCGCCGTAGAGCAGGCCGGCCGCGAGCGCCGTCACGACACCCAGCACGCCGGCGTAGTACCGGAACTCCGCGTCCTCCAGCAGCCGCGAGGGGCCGTCGGTGAGCGCGCCCCAGAACAGTGCGAAGTTGGTCCCCGCGACGACCATGAAGGGGATGATGATCCACTGGACAGTGGCCGAGAAGGCTTCGATGGAGCGGGCCTCCGGGGAGAAGCCGCCGGTCGGCAGCGTCGTGAGCGGATGGAGCACGGCGTTGTACAGCCCCATGTTCGGCGCCAGGCCGGCCAGGTGGGCGCCGTACAGCAACAGGAACTCCACCACAGTGAAGCCGAGATAGACCAGCCACAGCACCCGCGCTGTCTGGGCGATCCGCGGGGTGAGCTTCTCGATCCCTGGCCCCGGCGCCTCGGCGTCCATCAGCTGTGCGCCGCCGACCGACAGTTCCGGCAGGATCGCGACCGCGAGGACGACAATGCCCATCCCGCCGAGCCACTGGGTGAGCTGGCGCCACAGCAACAGCGCGTGGGAGTGTTGCTCGAGCCCGATCGAGCCCATCACCGTGGCGCCCGTGGTCGTGAACCCGCTCATGCTCTCGAAGAGAGCGTTGACGGGGTCTGCGAGCGTCGAGGCCGTCCCCATCCCCGCGAACACGTAGGGCAGCGTGCCGACCAGCGCGACCGCGAGCCACGTCAGCGCGACCATCAGGAAGCCCTCGCGGGCGCCGATGTCGGGGTCGGGGTCGAGCCGTTCGAGTACGAATCCCAGCGTCAGTGTGACTGCAACGACGGCGGCGAAGACCAGGGCGTCCTCCCCGAAGTAGACCGCCACGCCGAGCGGGAGCAGCAGCGGGAGCGAGAGGTACTTGAGCACGCTGCCGACGAGGCTGCAACTGGCTCGCCAGTCGACGCGAACCGAGACCATGGTCAGAG
>JAZKSZ010000127.1:0-6723 GCA_036625795.1 Haloarculaceae archaeon | reverse complement strand
GCCGAGGTCACCCTGCTCGAACGTCGGGACCGTGTCGGCGGGCGGGTCCACACCGAGCACGTCGACGGCTACACCCTCGACCGGGGCTTCCAGGTACTCTTTACCGCCTACCCGGCAGTCCAGCGCGAACTCGACCTGGACGCGCTCTCGCTGCGGCGGTTCCGGCCCGGCGCGGTCATCGCCCGCCCGGGCGAGCGCTCGACGCTGTCGGACCCGCTCCGTGACCCCCGGGCCGCGACCGCCACCCTGTTCAACCGCGACGTGACCACCGGCGACAAGCTCCGGCTGTTTCAACACCAGCGCCGGCTCCGGCGGACCGACCCCGACGGGGCGCTTGCGGCCGACGACATGTCCATCGACGAGGCGCTGGCCGACTGGGGGTTCTCCCGGAAGTTCCGGGACAACTTCGCCGCGCCATTTTACGGGGGGATCACGCTCGACCGCTCGCTGTCGACCTCGAAGGCCGTCTTCGAGTACACCTTCAAGATGCTCTCGGAGGGAGCCACCGCGGTTCCGGCGGAAGGGATGGGAGCGATCCCGGCCCAGCTCGCCGACCGCGCCCGGGCAGCCGGCGCGACGCTCGAGACGGGCCGGGCGGTCACGGCTGTCGAGCCGGGCGGCGCCGGCAGCGCGGCAGGCACCGGCGACGACGACACGCACGACGCGGACAGTGAGGGCGTCACCGTCGAGACTGCCAGCGAGGCGGTCGAGGCCGACGCCGCGGTCGTCGCCACCGACCCGCCGACGGCCCGGGAGCTGACCGGCGTCGCGGACATCCCGGCGGAGACGGTCGGCTGCGTGACGCTGCACCTCGCGCTCCCGGACACCCAGCAACTCGACACGGACCGCCGGATCCTGCTGAACGCGGCCGACGACCGCCCGAACCAGGTCGCGCCGATGTCGGAAGCGGCGCCCGAGTACGCCCCGGAGGGCCAGCAACTCCTGAGCGCGACCTTCCTCGGGTCACAGGACGCCGACGACGCGGCGCTACTCGAGGAGGTCCGGGAGGCGCTGTCCGCGTGGTACCCGGAAAACCGGTTTTCGAACCTGGAGCGGGTGGCGGTCGACCGGGTCGAGGTTGCCCAGTTCGCCCAGCCGCCGGGGTTCCGGGCGTCGCTGCCGGATGTCGACGACCCCGACGGCCCGGTCTACCTGGCCGGCGACTACACCCGCTGGTCGTCGATCCAGGGGGCGATGGAGAGCGGGCGACGGGCCGCGGCAGCGGTGCTGGGCGAACAGTAGCGACGGTACGCCCTGAAGCCGCGGCGGTCCCGACGGGCGGTACGGGGGGCTACGAGGGGCTACGAGGGGTGGCCGCCCTGTCCGCCCTCGTCCTCCCCGCCGTGGTCTTCCTCCCCGAGAACCTGCGGGAGGAAGTAGACGGAGGCGAGCAGCAGCAACAGGAGGACCAGCAGCGTGATACCGACGAAGACGAGGCCCATGTTGACCATATCTGTCACTACTCCCGCTCTCCCTGAAAAGCGTGCCGGCTCTGCCCCCTCCCGTCGGCCCCGGCTCACAGCCGGTGGCGGAACTCGCCGAGCCGGGGAAAGGTGAGCGTCTCGTCGCCGGCCTCGTCGCGCACGACGGGCGCGAAGGCATCGGTGTCTGTCACCAGCGGCGACATGAAATCCGCCGCGGACAGCCCGTTGACCTCCACGCCCTGCAGGAGGCGGTTGAACGCCGGCAGCATCACCACGTCCGCGCCCCGGTAGACTCCCTCCGCGGCGAGATAGCAGGGCTGGCGTCGCCCCTCGATGGTGATCGTGGGGTGGTCGTGGCCGACGACGTAGCGCTCGACGCCGTCACGACTGCCGGTTCCCTCCGCTCCGGGCTCGACGTGGCCGTGACAGACGACGGTGTCGCCGACGCGGTAGGTGTCGGCGGTCGGCCCGTCCCACACCGAGTCGAGCATGGTGTCGTGGTTCCCGGGCGTGACGACCAGGCCGACCCCGGCCTCGCGGGCGGCAGCCGCGAGGCCGTCGACGGTCTCCCGGACTGTTCGGGGGATGGTCCGGAACGAGTGCAGCAGGTCGCCGGCGACGACCGCCTCGTCCGGCTCGAACCACGCGAGCAGGCTCTCGAAGCGCTCGACCATGTCGGCGCCGTCGCCGACCGGAACCTCGACCCCCGAGTCGGCGCCGCGGCCGACGTGCAGGTCCGCGAGGACGAGCGTCTCCCCGAGGAGGAGCGCCCGGTCGCGAAACCGGAGGTCGGCGACCGCGTCCATACCCCCGCTCCGGGCGGGAGGGCGAAAGGCCTGACGACCCGGGCCCCGAAGCGGAACGGCGATGGGGTGGCTCGGACGGCCGGAGTCGACGGGGCTTTCGGGACGCGTCGGCTACACGCTGGTATGAGCACTACCGCGGCGGAGGCAGTCGCCGACTTCCTCGACCGGGCCGACAGCTGTTACGAGGAGTACGAGCAGGGGTACACCGACGCCGACGCGACCCTCCGGAAGCTGGAACGACATATCGAGGAGCTGCGGTCGGCGGTCGAGGAGTAGTCAGGACCGCCAGTAGGCCGGCGTGAGAACGACGATGACGGAGATGATCTCCAGCCGGCCCAGCCACATGGCAAGCACCATCCAGCCCTTCGCCGGCGCCGAGAAGTCGACGTAACTGCCCATGGGGCCGACGACGCCGAAGCCCGGCCCGACGTTGCCCACGGTGGCGATGGCGCCGCTCATCGCCTCCAGCGCCGACAGTTCGAGCGCGGGGTTCGTGACCGCGTCGAGAAAGAGGACGAGCGTCGTCAGCGCGAACAGCACCAGGAAGACGAGGACGAACACGGCCAGCCCCCGCAGCGTCGACTCGTCGAGGACCCCGCCGTCGACCCGGACCGGCCGGACGGCCTCGGGGTGGACGGTCGTGAACAGCTCCCTGCGGACGACCTTGCTGACCAGCAGCCACCGGACGATCTTGACCGACCCGGCCGCCGACCCCGCGGAGCCACCCAGAAACATCGCGAACAGGAGGAGGACCTTCGCGGCCTCGCTCCAGGTGTTGAAGTCCATGCTCGCGTAGCCGGTGGTGGTCACGATGGCGGCGGTCTGGAAGGCGGCGTGGCGGGCCGCCCGCTCGAGTTCGCCGGCGATCGGCGCGACGCCTTCGGCGACCGAGGCGAGGCCGGCGCCGAGCCCGGCGTACAGGAGTCCCGTCACCACGACACCGAGGGCCACCATCGCCAGCAGGTACGACCGGAACTCCTCGTTTTCGAGGAGCCGCCGGGGCTGGCCGGCGACGGCGTACCAGAACAGTGCGAAGTTGGTCCCGGCGATGACCATGAAGGGGACGACCGCCCACTGGATGGCCGGCGAGAAGGCTTCGACGCTGCGGGCCTCCGGGGAGAACCCGCCGGTCGGCAGCGTCGTCAGCGCGTGGGCGACGGCGTTGTAGACGCTCATGTTCGGCGCCAGCCCGGCCAGACTCAGGCCGTAGTAGACGAGCGCCGCGAGCACGGTAAAGCCGAAGTAGATGAGCCAGAGGATGCGCGCGGTCTCGCGGATCTTCGGAGTGAGCTTGTCGATGCCGAAGCCGGGGGCCTCCTCGCGCATCACCGCCGCGCCCCCGACCGAGAGGTCGGGGAGGATGGCGACCATCAACACGAGGATCCCCATCCCGCCGAGCCACTGGGTGAGCTGGCGCCACATGAGCATCGCGTGGGAGTGGGTCTCGAAGGAGATGTCCCCCAGGACGGTCGCGCCGGTCGTGGTGAACCCGCTCATGCTCTCGAAGAAGGCGTTCGCGGGCGCGGCGATGGTCCCGTTGCCCGCGACCAGGTAGGGGATGGTGCCGAGCACGGGGACGGCCAGCCAGGTCAGCGCGACGAGCAGAAACCCTTCCCGGTGACCCAGGTCGCGGTCGGGCGTGAGCCGCTCCAGGCCCGCGCCGACGCCGACCGCGACCAGGATGGTGACGAGGAAGGGAAGCGGGTCCTCGCCGTAGACCAGCGCGACCAGCACCGGCACGGCGAGTGGAACGGAGAGGTAGCGGTAGACCGACCCGACGAGGCCGACGCTGACCCGCCAGTTGACGACCCGCGACATACTCGAACAGCTTCCAGCAGCGAGTTAAGGGTATCGTCACGGCATCCGGGACTCACGCGGCGGCCGCCGGCTGGCGGGCCTACCGGTCCGCTGGACCGACCGGCGAGAGGTGGACGTGAAACAGCTTCCCGCACTCGGATTCCCCGCAGACCGGGCAGGGCTCGCCGGGGTCGGGCTCGACAGCGTCCGTCGCTTCGGGTTCCTGGCCCGCTACGTCGACGTCCGCCGCCGTCACCAGTCGCGCACCCGCGCGGTCGAGTTCGTATCCCGACTCGGTCTCCCGGACGAAGTGCTCACAGACCCGCGAGAGGTGGTAGTTGAACCGGCCGGCGTCCGCCACGCCGACCGCCCGACGCAGTTCGCTGAAAGCCATCGCCCCCTCCGTCTCCGCGAGGGTTCGGAGGATCCGGACCCTGGTTTCCTCGGCCAGCACTGCCAGCGCGTCGCTCGGTTCGCCATCACCGCTGACCTCGGCGTCGCCGTGACTCCCGTCGCCGCCGCTGGCCTCCTTGCCGCCGGCCCCGGCATCGGACCCGGCGTCGGACTCGAACCCGAGGTCGGCCCCGCACTCTTCGTTCTGTGACACGCGCCGGCCTACGACCGGGCCGGAAAAGAGGGTTCCGCGACCTCTCAATTGCGCTACTGAAACGCCGTTCGCCGAAGACTCTTTTCGGCGGCGAGTGACTGCCCTCCCGATGGGCGTCCGCGACCGGCTCGACGACCGCACCCGCGACCTGCTGGGCAACGTCGGCTTCCGGCGGCTGTACGCCGGTCACGCCGTCAGCGAAGCCGGCGACGAACTCTACTTCGTGGCGGCGATGTGGCTGGTCTTCGAGCTCTCGGGCTCGACTGCGCTCACCGGACTGGCGGGCTTTCTCTCGCGGGCGCCGGGTGCGCTGGGCTTTCTGTTCGGGCCGCTGGTCGACCGGGCGCCGCTCCGGCGGCTGCTCGTTGCCAGCGAACTCGTTCAGGGTGTCGTCGCCGTGGCGGTCCCGGTCGCCGCCGCGCTTGACGCCCTCTCGGTGTGGGTCGTCCTCGCGGTCGTCCCGCTGCTGGCGACGCTCCAGCGCGTCTCCGGGCCCGCACAGAACGCCGCCGTCCCGCGGCTGGTCGCCGACCGGAACCTGGTCCGGGCGAACTCGCTGACGGCCACCAGCGACCGCGCCGTCGGCGCCGCGGCGCGGGCCGGCGGCGGCGCGGCCATCGCGCTCGTCGGTGCCGTCGCACTGTTCGGGGTCAACGCCGCCACCTTCCTGGTCAGTGCTGCCGTCTTCGCGGTCACCGCTATCCCCGCCACGGAGAAGGAGGGGACCAGCCCCTCCGCCCGCGAGTACCTCGACGACGTCGCCGAGGGCGTGGCGGTCGTCCGCGACTCCCCGATCCTGCACATGCTCGCCGGTGCCTCCCTCGCCGGCCTGTTCACCGGGATGACCACCGCGGTCCTCCCCGCCTTCGCCGCGTCGCTGGGTGGCCCCGGGACCTACGGCCTCCTGCTCGCGGCGATGACCGCCGGGACCTTCGCCGGCGCGCTGCTGGCCTCCCGGCTCGAGACTGTCCCGCTTGGTCGGGTGACTGCCGTCGGCTTCGCGGCCGGCGCGGCCTGCTGGCTCGGCGCAGTGACGCTCGGCTCGCCGGCCGCCATCGCCGCCCTCTTCGCGCTGGCCTTCGTCCCGGTGGGGAGCTACAACGTCCTCGTGAGCGCGAGCCTCCAGAGCGGCGTCGACGAGACGCTGCTGGGTCGGGTCTCAGCGACCACCGGCAGCGTCACCGCGACGATCGGCCCGCTCGGCATCCTCGCCGGCGGCCTCCTCGGGGACGCGTTCGGCGCCAGCCTCGTCGTCGGCGCCTCCGCGGTCGGGTTCGCGCTCATCGCCAGCTACTGGGCGCTCGTCCCGACACTCCGGCGGTTCCCCTCCGTCGATGCCATCGAGCCAGGCTCGTTTGCCTGACCCGTAGCCGGTCGCCGAGGACCGACAGGGTCAGTCCGCGACGGCCTCGCCGGACCCGCCGACGGCGCTGGGGTCCTGTACCCACAGGTCGCCGAAGAGCTCGTCCTGCCGGAGACGGACCCGGCCGCGATGGGAGAGAAACAGGAGGCCGAGGAAGGTTTCCACCCGGGAGCCGCCGGCGCCGGCGACCTCGCGGTAGAGCACCTCCTTGCGACCCGCCTCGTAGTGCTCCCGGACCGCCGCGTAGACGTCATCGATCACCTCGTCGATGTCCTCGGTGTGCTGGGTGCCGGTCACGTCAGCGGCGGTGGGTTCGTCGTCCATCCGCATGTCGTCGGCCGCCCGGTAGTCCAGCTCCTGGGCGCCTCGCCGGAAGCCGGTGGGGGAGTCGCTGGTGTCGTACTCACGGGACTCCTTCCACCAGGTCTCGCGCTCGGCTTCGCGCAGGTCCCGGACCAGTTCGTCCAGCGTCCGGGGCATCCCGCGGGCCCGCTTGCGCTCGAGCCGGCGGTCGATCTCCGACTCCAGCGCGGCGAATGGGTCCGGCCCCTCGCCCTCGACTGGCAGCTCGCCGCCGCCCATGGCGGCCTCCTCCCAGGGCTCTGGCTCGGGCTCCTCTTCCTCGTCCTCGGCGAGCATCGCGTCACCCTTCATCCGCAGGAGGACGCTCGCGTAGAACAGCGCCCGCCCGGACGTGCGCAGGTCGGCCTCGTCCAGCCGGTCGAG
>JAZKSZ010000126.1:0-6725 GCA_036625795.1 Haloarculaceae archaeon | reverse complement strand
GCGCCCTCGCCGATGAACTTCTGGACGAGTTCGGAGCCGGCCATCTTGATGAAGGTGGCGTCGGTCTCGTTGGCGACGGCCTTGGCGAGCATCGTCTTCCCCGTCCCCGGCGGCCCGTGCAGCAGCACGCCGGAGGGCGGGTCGACGCCGACCTCCCGGAACTGGTCGGCGTTGATCAGCGGTTGCTCGACGGCCTCGCGGACCTCGCGGGTCTGCTCTTCGAGCCCGCCGATATCGTCGTAGGTGACGTCGGGGGAGGCGTCGACCTGCATGGCCTGGGCGCGGGCGTCGGTTTCGGGGTCGAGGATCTGCTGGACGCTGAAGGAGTCGTTGATGGCGACGCGGTCGCCGGCCTCCAGGTCGTCCCGCACGGTCGGGGAGACTTCCGTCAGCACCTCCTGGTTGTTGCCGTGTTGCTTGACGACGACGCCGTCCTCGAGCAGTTCCTCGGCGGTGGCGACGTACAGCGAGGAGGATTTGAGCGTGTCGTTCTCCCGCTCGAGGCGGTCGACCTCGTCGGTGAGTTCGTGCTGGCGTGCGCGGGCGCCGTCGAGCTGTTCGTTGAGTTTCCGGTGCACCTTGACGACCTCGACGTAGTGCTCCTGGAGCGCCTCCAGCCGTTTCTCCGGCGGCATGTCTGGGTCCAGGTCCAGACGGGGGCGCTCTGGCAGCGACGGACTCCGGGACATCTGGTGTCAAACCTTCGGCGCGGTCGGATTTAGGTCCTTCGGGAGCCTCGCGGTCGAAAGCCGGCTCAGGCCGGCGGGTCGTCCGCCGTTCGCTCGTAGAACGCGTCGGGACCGTGGGCGTCCTGCCAGGCGAAGGCGAACAGCCGCCGGGCCGGCACCCGCACGAGTGAGCGGCCGTCGGCGCTCTCCCCCGTCGTCGGGTTCCACGTCGTCCCGTCACCGTGCAGGACCGGGCCGCCGGTCTCTTCCAGGCCTGCTGCGTCCTCGCCGCTGTCCGCCACCCCGCCGCCCCTGCCGGTCGCCGTTGTGCCGTCCCCGTCGACCGCCAGCGGGAAGCCGGGGTCCTCGAAGGCGTGGAGCCTGCCCGCGGCGACCACGACCACGTCGCGCCCGCCAACGGTGTCGGCGACGACCCCCCCGGCCGCCTCCACCCGTGGCTGGGGGTAGCCGACCGCCGCCTCCCCCTCACCGACGCCCAGGACGACTGTCTTCGGGTCCAGATCCTCGCGGGCCCACTCCCGGGGCTTGCCAGTCCCGCGCATCCCGTGGAGCCCGAACGCCTCGGCGGCCTCGTACCGTTCGTAGGGTTCGATGTCGTAGACTTCCCGGGGTGGGCCGGCCTCGGCAGGCTGGAGCACCAGTCCGTCGGGATGGGCCGCCCGGAACTCCGCCCAGGTGGTCAGGGGAGCCGGCAGCGCCGTCAGGGCCGTCCCGGCGAGCGGGCCGGTGACCGCTTCGCCGGTGGGCTGTTTCCACTCCGTCCCGGTCTCGCGGTCGTACAGCACCAGCGCGTCGTCGGCGAGTTTTCCCGAAACGCCGAACTCGAGCACCCGACCATCGACCTGCCGGTCGTAGACGACTCCGCTCCCGCAGATGGGACACCACGTCACTGCAACGGCTCGCTCGGTTCCGTCGACGGTGAGCCGGTCGTTGACGACCTCGTGGTGGCTGAGCACGCGCACGGGGTAGGCCTGCGGGGGGTCGCCCTCGACGACGACAACTTCGTCGCCGGGGTCACCGAAGTAGTCGGTCCCGAACGCCGGGCTGTCGATGCTCCGGATGGCGTCTTTCGGCAGGACGTCGACGACCTTCATACCGAGCGTACGACGCGGACGGTCTTAGACCATCGCCCGGGAACTAGGCTCCCGGGAAGCTCTCCTCCCACCGGAAGACCCCGTCGCGCTGGATGACTTCGCCGTCCACTTCGAGGGTCGTTCCCGCCTGGTCCATGTCCGTGATGAGGTCGACGTGGACGGCGCTGTCGTTGCCGGTTTCGCCGTCGGGCAGGCAGGCGTCGTAGGCCCGCCCGAGCGCGAGGTGGACGGTGCCGGCCATCTTCTCGTCGAAGAGGACCTGCCCGGTCGGGCGGTCGATCCCGCGGTTCATCCCGACGCCGAGTTCGCCCAGCCGCTTCGAGCCGCCGTCAGTCTCCAGGACCGACTGGAGGACCTCGCCCCCGGTCCCGGCCTCCCAGTCGACCACGACACCGTCCTTGAAGACGAGCCGGACGTCCTCGAGGCGCCGGCCCCGGACCGTCATCGGCACGTCGAAGACCACCTGGCCGGCGGTGTCGTAGGGGGCGGTGAACACCTCGCCGCTGGGGAGGTTGTGGGAGTCGTCGGCGACGCTCGCCGTGGAGTTGACCGCGGTCCGGCCGTCGATGAACAGCGTGAGGTCCGTCGCGTCGCCGTCCTTGCGGATCCGGACCTCGCTGCCCGCGTCGAGGACCTCCTTGAGCTGGCGCATCTCCGCGGCCAGTTCCTCCCAGTCCCGGAGGACGGCGTCGTAGACGAAGTCGCGGTAGGCGGCGTAGCTCATCCCTGCCTGCTGGGCCATCGCCCGCGTGGGGTGGACCGTCGATACCCAGTCCGTGGCGAGCCGGGCTTCCCGGGTCCGCTGTCGGGCGCGGCTGTACGCCTGCTCGCGGTCTCCGGGGACGTCCGCCTGCTCACTCGTGTTGCGTGTCCCGCGCAGCGAGAGGACGCTGTCGGCGCGCTCGTACAGCGCCAGCTCGAAGTCGGGGTCGGGGGTGAAATCCCCGCCATGAGCGCGCAGGTAGGCCCGCTCCATCTCTGGGCTGTCGTAGCAGGCGAGCATGTTGGCGTCGCGTTCGCCCAGCGCCCCGGCGACGGCCACCCCGAGGTCGTGAGCGCCCTCCCCGACCCGGACGACGACATCGTCGCCGGCGCTGACCTGCGCACTCCAGTCAACCAGTACCGCTGCGTGCTCGCGGATCCGGTCGTCCATACCCGTCGGTCGGGCGCGGGCGACAAGTGTCTGTGGCCGCCGGGACCTGTGCCCGTGGCGGCTCCGGCGGGGCCGGCTACCCGGGAGCGAACTTCGCCCCGTAGACCCGCGCCAGGTAGAACAGAAGCGGCGTCCCCAGCAGCGTCGGCCACAGCCACCGGAGCACCGGCGGCAGGAACAGGAAGTTCACCGCGGAGAACGCGCTGACGGCGGCGATGTAGCCCGCACCCATCCGGACGACGTGCTGGCCGACCCAGTCGCCGGACTCGGGGCCGCGCCGGAATTGCCGGACGTCCACGGCCGCGAACACCAGGCCGATCCCGCCGAAAACGCCCATCACGGTCGCGAAGCCGAGCCCCCGGAGGTAGAACCACACCGCCATCCCGACCAGCCCCGCGCTCGCCGCGCCGTACAGCCCCACGGCGGCCCAGTCGACCCGGGTGGCCTTGTCGGTCGGCCGCTTCCGGGAGAGCGCGCGATACCCGGAGAACGCGAAATAGACACTGAACACGGCCACGAGCCCGAGAAAGACCCGCCAGACGGTCGGGTCCAGCGCCAGCAGGGCCAGCGACGTGGCAGCGACGACCGCCATCGCGTACAGGAACCCGCGGCCGAACTGGCGGTGACGCCGGGCACCTTTCTCCGTGGCCAGCGCGCCCAGGCCGCCGCCCAGCGCGAGAAAGCCCGCCCCGATGTGCAGCCACAGCGTCGCGGTCTCGGCGGCACTCACGCCGACCACTCCCGCGAGCCCCTCCGTTCAGTGCGATGGAGGGCTTCGGGGCAACCGGAGAGAGCCGTCGGGCGTGTCCTCACTCGCCCGGCTCGGGGGGACGACACCGCGGAAGTGCCGGACACGGTCACCCCTCCGCCAGCAGCGAGTCGACGTAGGCCTCCCAGCCCGCCCGGAGGTCGTCGCCGACGTCCATCTCCAGGGCGACGTGAAAGCCGGTCGAGCCGTCGGCAGCAGCCAGGAGGAAGGCGGCGGTCGCGCGCGGGTCGACCTCCCGGAAGACGCCCTCGTCGATACCCACGCGGACGATGTCCGCAAGCGCCTCGAGGGTCGCGGACTCGAGGGCCAACAGCGGCTCCCGGAGGGTGTCGTTGTAGGGGGCGTGCGAGAGCAACTCCATGATGGCGACGTGGAGGCCCGCGCCCTCCTCGCCGGGGGAGAGAAAGAGCTGTTCGCAGGCCGCCCGCAGCGCCGCCTCGGGGTCCGCGGCCTCGAGGGCGGCCAGGTCCTCGCCGAGCTGGCCGGCGGTGTGCTCGAGGAAGGCGGCGATCATCTCCTCTTTGGTGTCGTAGTAGTAGTACAGCCCCGCCTCGCTTTTGCCGTACTCTGCGGCGATCTTCGCGGTCGTGAGCCGCTCGTAGCCGTGCTCGGCCAGCGCACGTCCGACCGCGTCGGCGATGGCCGCGCGCTCCTCGGCCGGGACCTGGTCGGCAGTCATGTCCCCGAATCCTCGCTCTGGGGCTTCACTCTTCTGGCTCCCCTCCGCCGTCGGCCACCGCGGCGGCGGTTGTGTCCGGGTGCGGGTCCTCGCGCCCCTCGAGCCGGCCCGCCGCGGAGGTCGTCCGGCCGGTCGCCGGGACCAGCTCGCTCCCGGTCGCCGCGCCCAGCCCCCGCGGCGTGACGTTGTTGTACACCGACTCGTGCTCGCCGGCGGCCACGCGGTAGGTCTCGTGCCAGATGCCGACATCGCCCTCCTCGGCCTCGCGCTCGTTGTACTCCCCCCACGCCTCGAGGTGGAGGTGGTCGCTGTCCCGGGCGTACGCGCGCAGCGACTCGAAGGAGTCCCAGTACTGGACGAACCCGACGGTCCGGGGTGGGGAGAGAAAGCCCCAGCTCCCCAGCAGCCCCGAGTCGGGCTCGCGGCGCAGTTCCCGCACCATCCGCGGGGCCACCAGAAACACCGGCAGCCACCGGTGGAGTTTCCAGGCGGCGTTGACCCGCATCCCGATGAGGAAGACGACGACGTCGTCCTCGCGCTCGGCGTGGACCCGCCCCAGCCGGTCCTCGCTGCTCCGGCGCAGGCGTCGTAGCACCCCCACGAGCCCCAGGAGCCCCAGGAGCCACCCGAGGGCGCTACGCAGCCGCATCGTCCTCCATCGCGGCCTCGAGCCGCCGTTCGAACTCCGCCTCGTCGATCTCGCCGGTCACGTACGCCTCCTTTACCCGCGCCAGGCGGTCGTCGGACTGGCTGCCTGTGCCAGGCTGCGTGCCGGCAGCATCTCTCTGCTCGCGGCTGGCGTACGCCACGGCGAGCGGGAGGACGACGCCGTAGCCCAGCGGCCAGACCAGCCACGCCATCGGAACGTCCGCCACCGTCACCGCGAGGCCGACCACGAGCACCGCGCCCGAGACCACCGCACCGGTACCTGCACCGCGTCCGGGTGTCGCGTGTCCGTGCATACCTGGAGGTACCGGTTCCAGCTACTTATATTTAGTGAGTACTTACTCAGCATCTAGCCGGCCCCGGACTTAAACGGCCACAAACGTTCGGCCGGAGCTACTCCCCTGTCGCTGCACAACAGAGAGATATGAGTGGTCGGTCGATACGGCTCCCACCGGTGGGTGTATCGCTCGGGTGGCGGCCCCGGTACAAGCTCCTGGCGCTGTCGCGGGTCGGCCTGCTGGCTGTCCTGGTGGCAGCGCTCGGGCTGGGCGCCGCCGGGGTGACACTCGCCTACGAGACCCAGGCGTGGGTCTACCTGTTCGGGATGGTCGCGCTGAACCTTCCGCACGGTGGCTACGAGCACTTCGCGAACCTCCGGCGCCGGGAACTCGACTTCCGGTGGCGGTATCTCGGACTCTACCTGACACTCGTGGCCGGCTTCGTCGCGCTCTTTTTCCTCCAGCCGGTGGTGGGACTGACACTCGCCATCGCGGTCGCGGTGGCGAAAGGGGGACTCGGCGGCGTGTCGGTCCTCGACGCGACCACGGGTACCGACCACCTCCGCACGCGCCCCCAGCGCCTGCTCGCGGCCGCGGTTCGCGGCGGCGCGGTGATGGCCGTCCCGGTCTTCGCGTGGCCGAGTACCTTCCGGATGTTCAGCCACTACATGGTGAACATCTTCCAGCCCGGGGCGCTGTCGGCCGTCGCCCCCTACTTCGAGGTGACGCGGTGGCTGATCGGCGGCGGCTGGGCGCTTGCCGCCCTCACACACGTCGGGCTGGGCTACGTTCGCGGCGGCGGCCGGTCGTGGCTGGTCGACGCCGGCGAGACGGTCCTGCTGGGTGCGTACTTCCTCGTCGTTCCGGTCGTGGTGGCCGTCGGGCTGTACTTCCCGCTGTGGTACTCGACCCGGCAGGTCGCCCGGTCGCTGGCGGTCGACGACCACCGGCCGGCGACGGGACCGGACCTGCTCGAGTTCGACCGCCCCGAGCACGTCACCCTGGCGGCCGGTGCATCACTGCTCGCGGGGGCCGTCCTCACCTTCCTTATCGCGGCCGCCCTGTTCCGGGTCGCCCCCCAGCCCCTCGGTGGCGCCCCCCTCGCCATCGGTGCGGTGGCCTTCTGGAGTGTCTTCGTGAGCATCATCGCCCTTCCGCACGTCGTGGTCGGCTCGCTGCTCGACCGCGAGGCAGGGATCTGGTTTACACCGTGAGGGACTACGGTTTTCAGGTCGAGGTAGGCGGCTGGTCGGCGTCGACAGCAGCTGGTTCGGACCGCCGCTTGTCACTGTGACGACCACGGCGGGCTAGCGCTGACGAGGCCGGTGGATTTGTCTCCTTTCGTGTCGGCGCCGTGTTGCGCGACTGGTCGGCCTGAGAGAAAGTAAGCATCCGCG
>JAZKSZ010000125.1:0-6762 GCA_036625795.1 Haloarculaceae archaeon | reverse complement strand
CGGCGGGCGTGCCGCCGACGTACTTGCCGGGGACGGTCATGCCGCCGACGTAGACCAGGAGGTCCGCTTCCTCGACGTCGCGCCACCGCCGGGGGTGGTCGCGGAGTTCGTCGATGGTGTGGTAGGTGACCTGCTCGCGGTCGAGACCGGCGTCCACGAGCGCACCCGCGACGTACCGGGGGTAGGTGGAGATGTATGGAGGGACGCCGAAGTGGGCCGGCTCGTCGACGTAGCCGTCCACGATGGTGGCGTCGACGTCTGCTGGGTCGGTCATTGGCCTCCCTACCGCCTCGACGCAAAAGAGCGTGTCTGCTCGAAGGGGGTGGGGTAGGCCCCCACGACGCCGCAGCCGCGACTTTGATACGTACCCCGGCCCTACGGACAGATATGCCAGCTACCCTCGAAGTCGTGTGCAATGACGCTGACTGCGAGATGGACATGTTCGAACTCCACTACACCTACGACATGCCCGACGACGTGGGCGTCGCGGACTTCGTCTGCCCGTACTGTCAGGGGACGGAGTCGCTGGAAGCCATCGAGCTATGATACGCGAACTCGGCGAATCTATCGGGAACACGGTCGTCGAGACGGTCGGCCGCGCGGTCGGGCGCGCACAGGAGAGTCGCCCCCTCCCGGTCGACCTGCTCGAGAGCGACGACGCCTACCTCGCGGTCTTCGACGCACCCGGCGCGACAGCCAGTGACGTCCAGGTCCGGTTCGAGGACGACGAGATACAGGTTCGCGTCGACCGGTTCCGGGACTTCCACGAGGGCTTCGAGATGCGCTTCCCCGGCCGCGGGCTCGCGCTCGACGGGCACGTCGAACTGCCGGACGGCGCGTCGGTCGACCCCGGCGGCGCCACGGCGACGCTGGCGGACAACGGCACACTCCAGGTCCGGGTCCCAAAGACCGACGAGGGATCCGGCGAGGACGCGCGGGTCGCCGTCGAGGAGGAAAGCGACGAACCCGAGGACGGCGACGGAAGCGAGGACGAGGGGGAAGCAAGCGCCGACGACGGTAGCCACGACGCTGACGGCGGAACTGACGAGAACGACGGGACCGACGGCAACGACGGCGCGTAGCTACCGGAGCGCCCCGGGCCTGCGGGCCGGGTAGGCCACGACGTGGTCGACGCCGGCACCGCGAAGCGTCGTGACCTGATTTTCGACGGCGTCCGGGTCGCCGACCAGTGCGTAGTCCCGACAGGCCTCGAGCAGCCGGCGGCGCCCGGACTCAGGTCGGGTAATCCGCGTCGCGCTCGACGCGGCGGTCCGGCTCGGGGGGCATCTCCCAGTCCGTCGTGAGTTCGAGGAACTGGACGAAGATCCGGGCAGTTGCTCCCCAGACGGTGTAGCCGTCCACGTAGAAGAAGTGCAGGCGGATGTCGCCGTAGTAGGGGTGGTCCCGGCGCTCGCTCTCGTAGTTGTCGAGGTCGGTCAGGTCGGCAAGCGAGAGCACTGCCACCTCCGCGACCTCCTCGTCGGCGGGGACGTACTCGCGGTCCGGAGCCCGGGCGACAAAGGGCCGCACGGAGTAGCGGGTGACGGTCTCGATGTCGTCCAGTCGGCCGACGAACTCCAGTTCCGACCGCTGCAGGCCGACCTCCTCCTCGGCCTCGCGGCAGGCCGTCTCCCGGAGGCCGGCGTCCTCGGGCTCGCGGCCGCCGCCGGGAAAACTCATCTGCCCGGGGTGGTCCGAGAGGTGGTCGGCGCGCTTCGTGAAGAGGAGTGCCGGCCCGTCCGGCCGCTCGATGACCGGGACGATGACCGCCGCCTCGCGCTCCTGGCCGGCCACCGTCGACGGCTCGTGTCGGCGCACCCCCTCCAGGTCCATACCCGCCACGACGTGGTCCACGCTCTTAATTCGTCCCATCCCTCGCGGTGTCGAGCCGCCGGCGGGTTTCGTCGAGTTCGACCGGCCCCCACGCCTCCAGTTCGTAGCTGACGTCGAGCAGCGTCCCGACCCGCTCGGTGTCGCCGGCCCCGACGGCCGCCGCGGCGTCGGCCCGGAACTGCGCCTCGGCGGCGGCCGCGGCCGCCTCGCGGTCGACCGCCCTGTCGGGGGCGTCCATGATGTGGGGCAGGTCCTCGCCAGCCTCCGGTAACGTCGGGAACGCGACGGGGCCGGCGACGAGCAGGTCGGCCTCCCCGTCGCGTCCGGCGCTGTCTCCGGGTGTGCCGTCGACCGCGTTGCCCGGAACCGCAACCAGATGGTAGGAGTCGATAGCTTCCTCGACGGCGTCCTCGAAATCGTCGGGCTCGCCGTCCTCGCCTTGCCGGAAGGCGAGTTCGGAGAGCGCTCGCTGGAGTTCCGCCCGCGTGAGCGCGCCGAACAGGTCGACCACCCCCGCGATGTCGTCGGGGCCGAGGTCCATACCGGACCCGCGGGCGCAGACGCCTTCAGCGTTTCCGCGTCAGCGCTCCTCCGCGACGGCCGCCGCTGACTGTTCGCGAACGGTTGCCGGGTCGAGCGGTGCGTCCCGCCAGGCAGGGAGCCGGTCGTCCCCGGCCGGTGCCTGGACCCCTGCGACGTAGGTGTCGACCTGCTCGCGCTCTTCGGCCGGGTCGTAGTCCAGCCCGTTGAAATCGGCGTCGGCGGCGTACTGGTCGACCAGCCGGTAGGCGTGTTCGCGGTAGCGCTCCCGGAGCGTCCCGTAATCGGGCTCGACGCCGTTGTCCGCGAGCGCCCGGAAGAGCGCGGCGCCGACCTCGGTGCACATGTCCCCGAGCCCGTCGGGCCCGCCGACCGAGCGGTGGTCGTGCTCGTGGACGCCCAGGTCGACCTGTGCGGTCCCCTCCGGACCGGCGACCCCGAACGCTTCGCCCAGCGTGCCGACCTCCAGCCCCCAGCCCCGCTGGGCACGCAGCCGTCCGGCTACCTCGGCAGTCGCGGCGAATTCCCCGGCCAGCGCGTACCGGAAGGCGCCGAGATACTCCACTACCGGGTCGTCGTGGGCATCGGCGAGCGCCCTGACCAGCGGCTCGTAGAACAGCCGGCAGAGCCGGCCGTAGATCCGGTCGTTCTCGACGCGGGCGTAGTACCCCTTCGAGAAGGCGAAGCCGTTCGCGACGGGGTGGAGGAGTCGGGGGACGTGGGCCCGGCTGTATGTCGTCGCGTCGGCATCGTGGACGACGACGTACTCCGCGTCGCCGGCGAGCGCGGCTCCGAGTCCGAGCCAGACGTCACGGCCCTTGCCGGGCGACCCGTCCAGCCCCGCCCCGGCGAGTGCCGACTCGACGGCCGGGGCGGTACACCAGACCACCTCCGCGGGGACGTCGAAACTCTCGACCCACGCGACCACCTCCCCGACCTCGCCGGGGCCGGCCCGCAGAGGGACGACCACTCGCCCGAGGTCGAGTTCCTCCAGCGTCCGGAGGACCCGCTCGGCCGCGAGTGCGGCGTGGTCGCGCTCGGTCATCGGGACGACGACCGCCGCCAGTTCCGTGGGTGCCGGAGGGTACGCGTCACCGAAATCGTGGAGGGTCGTGACAGCCTCCTGGACGTACTCCATCTACCCCGTTATCGGGCCTCAGCGTGCAAAAGCCCGCCGTTCCAGTCCACGTCTCTCCAGCTGCTGTGGGCGCGCTGGGTTTTTATTCGCGGGTGGGCTACCGACAGGTATGGAATCTGTCAGGCGAGGCCTCCGTTCCGGGGACATCGAGAAGGACACCTACGAGCGGTTGACCTGCGCCGAGTGCCAGGAGGAGCTGGCCACCCAGGCCATGCCCGAGGACGTCGGGAAACGGCGGGTCTGTCCGGAGTGTGGCACCGAGTGGCGCGAGATGCCCTGATCACTCGAAGACGGCGTCGAAGGCACCCGCGCCCAGTGGTTCGTACGTGCCGGCGCCGACGTTCTCCGCGACGTGCGCCGGCGAGCCGGTCCCGACGAGCGCGCTCGTCACCCCGGGCGCGCTGCGCGCGAAGTTGATGGCCTGCTGTGCGCGGGTCTCCCCGTCGAGTTTCGCCGCCACCGCCTCGGGCATCTCCGTCGCGAGCCGCCCCTGCATGAGCGAGGCACTCGTGAAGACGTCGAGTCCGGCGTCGTTCGCGAACCACAGCGCGCTCGTTGCACCCTCGGGGGTGTCGTGGGCGGCGACAGTGAAGGCGTCGGCCATGTAGACATTGAAGGGGAGCTGAATGGCGCGGAGGCCCGTGCCGGCTGACCCGACCGTCTCCGCGGCCGCACGCGCCCGCTCGACGACCTCCGGCAGGGAGAGGTACGACGCCGACCCGCGTTCGACCCGGAACGCCTCCCAGGTCGCGACGCCGTAGTGGCGGATGTCCCCGGCCTGGACCCGCCGCTCGAGGACCTCGAAAGCCGCCTCGAGCTGGTCGTAGACGTTCTCGCGCGGGTGCTCTTGAAGCTGTGTCTCGGGGTTGTGGAGGTAGTAGAGGTCGATGGTCTCGAGGCCGAGATTCGAGAGTGAGCGGCCGACCTGGTCGTCGATGAACGCGGGGGCGAGACAGTGACGGCCCCCGACCAAGTCGTCGGGGTCGACCAGCCCAGGGTCGACGTATGTCTCGCGGACGTACCGTCCCGGGCTGTCGGGCTGGGACCCATCGAAGGGGAGAAAGCCGCCTTTCGTGGCGACCATCACTGCCTCGCGGTCGATGTCCGCCTCCGTGATGGCTTGACCGACGGCCCGCTCGCTGCGCTGACACCGGTAGTTGATGGCCGTGTCGACGACGTTGATGCCCGACTCGAGAGCTCCGGCGAGTGCCTCGCGGTAGTCGTCGTCGGCTGCGTCGGTCGGCTCGCCGAGGTACGTCCCCGCCCCGATGGAGGAGACAACACAGTCCCCGAAGGCCCGGAAGTAGGTGCGCGCGAAGCCGTCGTGGCGGTCCCGGTAGTCCCAGGTCGCGTCTGCGGTCGCCATACCCTGGGTCGGCGCTCCGGGCACTTCTGCCTGCCCCTCGCCGCCACTATAGCTCGCCACTCATCGCCTCGAACAGCCGCTCGTGGAACTCCTCGCGGGTCAACCCGTCGCCCGGCCCGAGCCCCTCCATGTGCTCGATCGACAGCTGCCCGCCGCCCATGCGGGCGTGGCCGCCGGCTCCGCCCATGGGAACGTCTTCGACCACCGCGCTCAGCGTCTTGCCCATGTGGACCCTGTCGTCACGGGACCGCCCGGAGAGGTGGATCTGGCCGTCCTTGTCGCCGAGCACGACCACGGCCGTCACCCCCTCGAGCCGGAGGAGTTCGTCGGCGGCTTGCGGGACCGCGTCGACGTTCGAGACGGTCCCGACGTCGCTGACGGCGAAGGCGTTGCGCACCTCCCGCTCGGTGATCGCCGTCGCCTTCACCTCGAGTACCTCCGCGTCGACCTCCGGGTTCGCGATCCGGTCGAGGTGGTCCTCGTCGATCCCGGGATAGAGGTAGCGCGCGGCGTCGAACTCCGCCGGCGAGCACCCCTTCGTGAGCTGGTTGGTGTCGGACTGGATCCCGTAGAGGAGTCCGGTCGCGACGGCCGAGGGGAGCGTCCGGTCGTCGGACTCCTCGCCGTTCTCCTCGGGGCTCGCCGGTTCCCAGTCCATCTCTTGGAAGTACTCGGCGAAAATGCTCGCGCAGGCGCCGTTGTCGGTCCGGACGTCGGTGAACTCCCGGCCCTCGCCGCCGCCGGGGTGGTGGTCGACGACGGCAACGGGGTCGACCCGCTCCGCGCCCGAGAACCCGCGGGGCTCGTTGTGGTCGACAAGCACCACCTCCCCGTCGTCGAGGTCGCTCGCGCTCTCGATGCTCTCGAAGCTGGCCTCCAGCACTGTCTCGAAGGCGCGGTTCTCCTGGTGGCGGATCTGGCCGGGGTACTGTAACGTCGCGTCGGTGTCGCCGGACTCGGCCAGGTGTTTGACCGCCAGCGCACACGACATCGCGTCGGGGTCGGGGTTCGGGTGCATCAGCACCGTCACTTCCTCGGCATCGCGGAGGAGGGTCGCAAAGCGCTTGCCGCTCGGACGGAGATACCGGCGAAGCGCGACAATAGCGACAGCCAGCAGGACCACGAGCACCACGGCCGCTCCGGCGACGACCAGCGGTCGGTCGGCCGCCAGCGCCGAGACGCCATCGAGCGCGCTCCTGACCACGTCCGGAACGGCGACCATCACACCCATTGCCACTACAGATTGGACGGGGTCAAAAGAAAATTCCCCTTCCCGGGCGGGTCGGACGATTTCGCCCCGTCAGGCTCTCTCGGACCTGTTCCGGGCCGCGATGGCCGCCCGGTACCCCTCGCGGTAGGTCGGATACCGGAAGTCGTAGCCCAGCCCGCGGAGCTTCCCGTTCGAGCATCGCTTGCTGGTTGTGAGCCGGCGCCTGACGGTCTCCGAGACCTCACCCTCGAGGCGCTCCTCGACGGTTCGTTTCGGAGGGGCGGGCTCGCCACACTGCTCGGCCAGCCAGTCCGCGAAGGCCCACTTCTCGACGGGTTCGTCGTCGACCACGACCACGACCTCCCCGTGGGCGACATCTCGCTCGAGGAGGAAGCGGACGGCGCCGGCCGCGTCGTCCCGGTGGACCATGTTCAGGTACCCCTCCGTCACCGGCCCCTCGACGTACCGCTCCAGCCGGTGCCGGTCCGGGCCGTAGAGCCCGCCGAAGCGCGCGACGGTCCCGTCGATCCCGTGGTCGGCCGCCTCCTCGAGCGCGACCGTCTCGGCCTCGACGAGTACCTCGGTCTTCTCTGTCACCGGGTCGAGTTCGGTCTCCTCGTCGACCCAGTCGCCGCCGTGGTCGCCGTAGACGCCCGTGCTCGAGGTGTAGACGTA
>JAZKSZ010000124.1:0-6762 GCA_036625795.1 Haloarculaceae archaeon | reverse complement strand
CGCAGGCGTCCATCGCGTCGGCGTGGTCGTAGAAGGCCGACTCGAAGTCGATGCTCGTGGCCTCGTTGAGGTGGCGGGGCGTGTTGTGCTCCTCGGCGCGGAAGATTGGGCCGATCTCGAAGACCCGCTCCAGGCCGGAGCCGACCATCAGCTGCTTGAACAGCTGGGGGCTCTGGTTCATGAATGCCTCGCGGCCGAAGTAGGTCACCGGGAACAGCTCCGTCCCGCCCTCGGTACCGGTGGCGACGATCTTGGGGGTGTTGATCTCCGTACAGCCGAGCCCGCGGAACTGCTCGCGGACCGCCCGGAGCACCTCCGCGCGGACCTCGAAGATGGCCTTGACTTCCTCCTTGCGGAGGTCGAGTGTCCGGTTGTCCAGCCGGGTCGAGAGGTCGGCGTCGACCTTCCCCGAGGGGTCAAGTGGGAGTTCGGGGTCGGCCTCCGCAACCACTTCGATGGAATCGGGGACGACCTCGACGCCGGTCGGAGCACGCTCCTCCGCCTCGACGCGGCCCGCGACGCGGACGACGCTCTCGCGGTGGACGTCCAGTCCCGTCTCAACGAGGTCGTCGTCCATCTCGTCTTTCTCGAATTTCACCTGGATCTTGCCCGACTTGTCACGGAGGATGAGGAAGGCGATGCCGCCCAGGTCCCGGACCTCGTGGACCCAGCCGGCGACGGTCGCGTCCGTGCCGGGTTCGGCGTCGGCTGCGTAGGTACGGTCGTCCATGGACGCGAGTGAGGGCGGCCCCGACTTAAGGCCAGTCTTTGCCGGCGACCGTCGCTCGCCGGCTCCGCGTTCCTCGCAGCCGATACCGGAACCGGACCTTTAATTATCACATCGGTGAATCCGAACGTATGTACCAGGTACTGGCGCCGGTCGACGACAACGTCGAGCGCGGGCTCTCGCAGGCGAGATTCGTCGAGAACCTTCCGCGAGCGAACGAGGAGGTCGAGACGACGCTGACCCACGTCCTCCAGACCGAGGGTGCGGACCTGCCCGAACCGATGGCCACTCCCTCGCGGGTCAGGGCTGTCCGCGAGGTGCGCGACTACCTCCAGGACGCGGGCATCAGTACGGAGATCCGCGAGGCGGACGTCCCGCCCGCCGACGGGATCCTCGAACTGGCCGACGCTATCGACGCCGACCTCATCGCGATGGGTGGGCGAAAGCGCAGCCCCGCCGGGAAGGTCCTCTTCGGGAGCGTCACCCAGTCCGTCCTGCTGAACACCGACCGCGCAGTCGCTGTCACCGGCCGCCGCGGATAGCGGTCCCGCCACGTTCTGGCGGTCGCAGGCGGGCTCAGAGCCGTCGTCGGCCCTCTGCACCGACGGCCGCAGCGTAGCCGGGGAGCAACGGCAACAGGTCGACCCCCCCGGCGTCGAATTCCTCGAACAGCGCCGCCACGTCCTCGACGGCCCCGCCGAACCCCGCGGTCCGGAGGTCAGCCGGCGTCGTCCGCGGCGTGTAGGCCAGCCGGTCGACGAAGTCCTCGACCAGCCGGTCGGCCTCCCCGCGGGCGGTCGCCAGCGCCTCGTCGTCGGCCGCCACCGCCACCCACCCGGCGTCGAGGGCGGCCGGCCACTGCGCGAGACACCGGTAGATGCTGGGCAGCCCGTCGCCGAGGTCGTGTTCCTCCCGGACCGCAGCCAGCGTCTCCTCCGTTCCCGGGGGCGTCTCGTCGGGGCCGACCATGGTCGGCTCGCGGCCGCGGTCGCGGTCGAGGCCGACAGGGTAGGGGGCGGTCGAGCCGACCCCGCCGGCGACGCCGCCGACCCGCTCGCCGTCGAGCGTGCGCGCCAGCGTCCTGAACAGCACCGCCAGCCGCGGCCCGACGATGTCGAACGTCGCCAGCTGGCCCTGAAGCTCGCGGTACTCCGGCGGCCGCAGGCCCAGGTCCCGGCTGTCGTGGACCGGTACCTCGAGTGCCGTCAGGACCGCGTCGCGGTAGGCGACGCTGAACTCGGCGAAGGCCCGCGTGTCGAATATCGGGGCGACCTGTCCCCAGGTGTACCGCAGGAAAGCAGACTCGTTGGCCATCGTCGTTCGGAATATCCAGTTGACGAAGGGTGCCCGGAAGGTGCGCTTGATGTCGTCGTAGAGGCCACGCTGCCAGCCCGTCGCCTCGTGGTCGTAGACCTGCGCGGTCGTGTCGAGCGCCATGGCCGACGTACACCGCCGGGGGGCAAAAGTCCGCCCCCGGGAGGCCGGCTCAGGCGACCTCGACCTGTTCCTGCCACTCCCGCAGGCGGTCGGCGGAGACGCCCTGGATGTCGGCGGCCACGGCCTCGGGGTCGACGTTTTCGAGGTCAGCCGGGGACTCGACGCCGGCCGATTCGAGCTTCTCGGCAGTCGCGGCCCCGACCCCCTCCAGGTCCTCCAGGGCCTCGACGGCCTGCTCGGCGCGGTACTCCCGGTAGTTGCAGACCGGACAGCCCAGCTCCCAGGGGTCCTCGCCGTTCTGCACGACGAGTTCCGGGAGGTCGTGCTCCTCGCAGTAGGTATCGGTCACCTCGATCTCACCGTTCCGTGGCAGGGGCAGCGAGTACTCGCAGTCCGGATACCGGGTGCAGCCGGCCAGCCGCGAGCCCGAGCGGAGGTGTTTGACCGCGAGCTCGCCGCCGCGGGTCCCGCCGCACTCGGGACAGGGGCCGACCACCTCGTCGTCGCTGTCGTCGGCCTCGGCGGCCGCACACCGCGGGCAGCCGTGGACGAAGGTGTCCCGGCCGGCGAGCATCTTCACGTGGTTGGTGTCGTGTTCCTCGCAGACCTCCTCGATCACCAGCGGCTCGCCAGTGCTCGGCAGCGGGAGCGTGAACCGGCAATCCGGAAAGCCGTCACAGCCGACGAAGTAGGAGCCGTCCCGGGACTGCCGGACCAGCAGGTCCTCGCCACACTCCGGGCAGGGGCCGAGCCGGCGGTCGGCTTTCAGCGACTCCTGGAGGTGGTCCCCGACGGCCTCACGCGACTCCCGGAGTTCCTCGAAGACTGCCTCGAGCATCTCCCGGGACTCGGCAGTCACCTCCTCCAGGGTCGCCTCGCCACTCGCGATGGCGTCCATGTCCGCCTCCAGCTGGGCGGTCATCTCCTCGCTGACCACGCGGTCGGCAAAGGCCTCGGCGGCCTCGACGACCGCCTCCGCCAGCTTCGTCGGCCGGGGCGGGTCGCCCTCGATGTAGCCGCGGTCGTACAGCTTCTCGATCGTGTTGTGGCGTGTCGAATTGTGGACGATGATACCACCCTCGACCGCGAAATTTGGGGCCGCCGAGTCAACCGTGATATCGTACACGGGACCGTCGTAACTCCGCTCGGTTACGCCGGTGACAGTCGTCGCAGCCGGTTGCCCGTTCAGCGTCGCGTATATCGATTTCTCGGCCCCATCAGCAGTATACCGGATCGTCCGCAACCCGTTTTTGCTCCGGTTGCTCCCCTCGACCCGCTTCTGGACGTATCCCTCAGTACGGAGGTCTCGGACCCGGTCGCTCACTTGTCCGCGACTGAGGTCGAGCGCGGACGCCAGTTGGTCGGTCGTCTTCGGTTCGTCATCGATGTAGTCGAGAAGCCGGTGCTTGTGAGTCGTCACGTCGTAGGACTGTAGCGCATCGAAACCGCGGTAGAATTTCCGGTCGGCCGCGACGGGGATGCTGTCGAAAAACCGTTCGAGGTTCTCACGCCCCCTGATGTGGAGTTTGTGCTGGTTTCGGCTGAGTGTCGTCTCGATATTCCAGTTCTCGAGCATGTCGGCGACACCGGCGAGCAGCTCGTGGTCGGTATTCGAAATGAACGCCTTCCGTTCGCGGGAAACGTGTCCCTCGTCGTCGAACAGCGCGCCGACGAAAGCCGGCTGAAGTGGGCCCGGAATTGCCGGACAGCCGTCTTCGGTCACGGTGTCAAGGACCCGAACCAGGACGCGACTCAGTGCGCTGGAGGGGCTGACCTGATACTTGTCCCGGTGGTGTTCTTCGCGACCCGGTCGTTCGCTGACGGTCGGTGTCGTGTCGAAGAGCGCTTCGATGTCCGCAACGAACCGGTCGACGAGTCGTCGGTCAGTGTTGTGATAGCGGACGTCGACCACATTCTCGTCTTCGTCGACGTGGATAGAGCCGTCGCCGAGAAGATTGGCCAGCAATCGAGCGAGTTCCGGAGACCAGGCCAGCGGGAACGGGTTCGTGATGGTTGTGTCATAATTGAGCCCGTGAAGAGCGTCGGGACGGATATCCAACTCACCGAGCAGCCAGATGGGCACGTCCCGCTTCCCGTTCTCGTAGTCGCTGACTGCGGCGTGGTCGGTCCCATACTGTGACGCGAACTCGGCCTGGGATTCGCCGGATGCGGCTCGTCTCTGTGCGACAGCATCGTTACACCCGGTCCCGTACAATTTCGAATCCTTGTCACACGCGGAGGCGAACGACTCCCAGGACAGGACGAGTCCGTCACTGGCTTTTTTCGGCTCGACCTCGCGACGTGCGCTCACCAGTTCGTCACCCGCCCGTATCTCCGAGGCGGGTTTGATTTCGACGCCTCGGCGTGTCCGAAGGTAGAGTGGATGGTCGTCTGTGACGGAGAATTTTCCGTTAGTCGTCTCGACACTGAGAACTGTCTCGTCGTCTTCAAGCGCACGTCTGCTGACGAGTGTTTCGTCGTACTCGGCGATACGTTGAGCCCGCTCGTCGAACGAGAGGACAGTTGTATCGTCGGTCGCGACCGCGATGTCGGTGTCGCCGTCAGCAACGACCACCTGCTTTTCATCGAACAGGTCACCGACCTGCTTTCTGACAAAATCACCCTTGGAGTTCCGGCAGAGGATTCGCGTGTCTCCTGTCAAGCACTTCGTCCCCAGCCCACGAGATTCCATTTCCCTGATAAGTCTGGACTGCCCGTACCGGCGTGGCGGCTGGGTCTGTTTCGCCTCGAGGCGCACCTCCGCGACGTCGAGGCGGTCGCCCTCCGAGACGTCGGGGACGACCGTCTCGCTGGTGCTCGGGTAGGGGTAGACTTCGTGGTAGCCGGGCTCGACCAGCCGCTTGCCGTTTGCCTTGAGCTGGCAGCCGTTGGCCTCTGCGACCACCCGCAGGTGTGCCCAGGTCGCCGGCTCCGCGACGGTGGCGAAAAAGCGCCTGACGACCAGCTCGTACAGCTCCCACTCGTCCTCGCTCAGGTCGCCGCGGTCCGGCACCTCGCCCGTCGGGTGGATCGGCGGGTGGTCGGTTGTCTCCTCCTCGCCCTCCGTCGGCTCGAGTTCGTCGAGGTCGAGGAGGTGGTCGGCGCTGTCGTCGAACGGGCCGCCGACGAAGGTCTCGACCAGCTCTTCGGGGTCGAGGTCTTCCGGGTAGACGGTGTTGTCGGTCCGGGGGTAGGTGAGATAGCCCGCGGTGTAGAGTTCCTCGGCGACCGACATCGCGCGCTGTGCGGAGTAGCCCAGCGAGCCGGCCGCGGAGATGAACGCGGTGGTGTTGAAGGGCGCGGGTGGCTCGTCGGTCCGGGTGCGCCGGCGGACGCTCGTCACCTCGGCGGCGTCGGCGGCCTGCAGGCGCTCGTGAGCCGTCTCGGCGGCTGACTCCTCCCAGACGCGCTCGGCCTCGCTACCGTCGTCGTCGTAGAAGTACTGGGCCTCGAAGGACTCGCCGTTCCGTGCCAGGTCGGCGAACAGCTCCCAGTAATCCTCCGGGTCGAAGGCCTGGATCTCCCGCTCGCGGTCGACGATCAGCTTCAGCGTCGGGGACTGGACCCGGCCCACGGAGATGAAGTCGTTGCCGAGCTGGCGGGCCGACAGCGAGAGAAAGCGGGTGAGCGCCGCACCCCACACGAGGTCGATCGTCTGGCGGGCCTCGCCCGCCGCGGCCAGGTCGAAGTCGATCTCGTCGGGCTCGGCGAAGGCCTCCCGGACCTCCCGGTCGGTGATCGAGGAGAAGCGCACCCGGTCGACGGGCGCGTCGGTCTCCTCCCGCACCAGTTCGTAGGCTTCCTTGCCGATGAGTTCGCCCTCGCGGTCGTAGTCGGTCGCGATGGTGACCCGGTCGGCCTCGCCGGCGAGCTCGCGGAGCGTCCGGACGATGTTCTCCTGGGTCGGCTCGGTCACGACCTCGGCGTCGATCAGCTCGACGGGCTCGACGTCCCGCCAGTTGGCGTACTCCGGGGGGAAGTCGACGCCGACGACGTGTCCCGAGAGTCCGACCACGCGGGTGTCGCCCCAGCGGTAGACGCTCACGCCGTTTCGCCGCTCGGTCTCGGCGCTGCTCTCGCTGAGGATCTCCGCGATCCGCCGGGCAGCGTTCTCCTTCTCCGTGACGATCAGCTCCACCGCCGCTCACCTCCTGTCATCTATCCGTCCCTACCCCCTGCTCGGCTAAAGGCTTTCGGGAATCGCAAGACAACGCAGGGGTGCGCGGGTGTACGCGGAGCGCAGGCCCGGGTGTGAGTGAGTGCGCGAGCGGCCGCGGCCACGACCGCACGCGGAGGCGCACATGCGACACCTATCACTGTGCCTCGGGGCTCGAGCATCACTGTGTCTCGGGGCTCGGGCAGCCACGGGTCCCGGGTCCAACACGGTACGTCCATCGCGTATCCCGGGCCGCCGCCCGCTCAGTCGGCCGCCGCGGCGTCGACCCCGGTGTCGGCACTGGGCAGGGAACAGACATCCCGGGCGCTGCGTACCGCGCTCCCGGTCAGGAGGACGACACTCGCCGAGAGAAAGAGGCCGCCGACCGGGGAGGTGGGGTCGAGGAAGGCCCAGTAGACCGGGCTGGCGGCGGTCCCGAAGG
>JAZKSZ010000123.1:0-6855 GCA_036625795.1 Haloarculaceae archaeon | reverse complement strand
GCCTTCGTCGAGAACTTCGCCCGGATGGAGCGGTGGATCTGGGACGGGGTCGACGTGGCCGGCGCGGCGTTCGCCGAGTTCGTCGGCGAGGTGTACAAGGACAACAACCTCGTCGCCGGGGAGTACGACCTCGACGGCCGGCGGGTCCGCCTCGAGGACGTCGACGTCCCGCTGTTGACGGTCGTCGGCGAGTACGACCACATCGTCCCCGCCGAGTCCTCCCGGCCGGTCGTCGACCTGGTCGGCAGCGAGGACACCCGCCTCGTCGAGTTCCCCCGGGGTCACATCGGTATCTCCGTCTCCGGGAAGGCCCACGAGCAGCTGTGGCCAGAGGTCTGTGAGTGGTACGCCGCCCGGGACACAAGCGCGGCCGGAGCGGACGCCGACGGGGGAGCGGCCGGCGACAGCCCGGGTGACGAGGGTGCCGACGAGGCGACCGCGGCTCGCGCGGCCGTCCGCGCCGTGGCCGAGCGCGGCCGGGTTGCCGCGGGCGACCGCGGGAGCGGAGCCGGCGACGACGAGGCCACGACTGACGGCACCGCCGACAACGGAGCCGGCACCGCCGACAACGGAGCCGACACCGCCGACAACGGAGCCGACACCACCGGTGGCGCAGAGACGTCTGCCGGCACAGAGACACCTGCCGACGCCACGGACGTCGAGACCGTCGAGGGAGTGGGCCCGACCTACGCCGGCCGGCTCCGGGAGGCGGGGATCGAGACGGTCGCGGACCTGGCCGAGTACGACGCCCGGCTGCTCGCGGCGGTGGCCGACGCCCCTGAGGGCCGTGCCCAGCGGTGGCTGGAGCGGGTCGGAGAGCCCGGGCAGTAGCGGCAGGTCGGCAGGTCACCCCGTCAGCGCCAGCGGGTCAGTAGTGGATGCTCCGGTCCAGCGCGCCCATCGCGGCCTCGTGGACGGCCTCGGAGAGGGTGGGGTGGACGTGGACCGTCGCCGCCAGGTCCTCGAGGGTCGCGCCCATCTCGATGGCCAGGGTCACCTCGGCCACCAGCTCCGACGCCTCCGGGCCGACGACCTGCGCACCCAGGAAGAAGCCGTGCTCGGCGTCGGCCACGACCCGGACGAAGCCCTCCCGCTCGTTCAGCGTCAGCGCCCGGCCCGACGCCCGCAGCGGCATCTCGCCGACCGCGGGCTCGAACCCTTCCTCGCGGGCCTCCTCTTCGGTCAGGCCGACCGTCGCTATCTCGGGGTCGGTGAACACCGCCGCCGGGACCGCCCGGCTGTCCAGCGCCGCGGGCTGGCCGTCGATGGCCTCCGCGGCGACCTCCCCCTCCCGGAAGGCGGCGTGGGCGAGCATCGGCTCGCCGGCGACGTCCCCCACAGCGAAGACGCTCTCCCGGCCGGTCCGGCCCTGCTCGTCGGTGACCACGAAGCCCTCGTCGTCGGTCTCGACCCCCGCCGCCTCGAGGCCGACGGTGTCGGTGACCGGCTCGCGGCCGACTGCCACGAGACACCGCTCGGCGGCCACCGGCTCCCCCTCGGTCTCCAGCTCGACCCCGCCGTCCAGCCGCTCGTACCCCTCGACGCCCGTACCGAAGCGGAAGTCGACGCCGGTCTCGGCGGCCCGCTCGCGGACCACCTCGGTCAGGTCGTCCGCGTACCCCGGCAGGGCGTCCTCGAGCTGTTCGAGTACCGTGACGTCGGCCCCGAGTTTCGCGTACACCGTCGCCAGCTCCATCCCGATGTAGCCGGCGCCCACGACCGCCAGCGAGTCGGGGACCGTCTCCAGGGCGAGCGCCCCCCGAGAGGAGAGCACGCGGTCGCCGTCGAACGGGACGGGAGGGAGCTCGACCGGCCGGCTTCCCGTCGCGACGACGGCGTGCTCGAAGGAGACCGTCTCGGAGCCCTGCCCCTCGCCGTCGTGGACGACCCGGACCTCCTCGGCCGAGTTGAACTCCGCCCGCCCCTCGACGACCGTGACGCCGGCCCGCTCGAGCAGCGACTCGACGCCCGCCGTGAGCCGCCCGACCAGCCGGTCCTTCCAGCCGACCATCGCCGCGAGGTCGACCGCCGGGTCCGCGTGGACGCCCAGCCGCTCGGCCGCGCCCGCCCGGTGGGCGATGTCCGTCGCCGAGATGAGTGCCTTCGACGGGATACACCCCTCGTTGAGGCAGGTGCCGCCGACCTCGCTCGCTTCCACGAGGGTCACGTCGTGGCCCAGCTGGCCGGCGCGGATGCCGGCGACGTACCCGCCCGGGCCGCCCCCGATCACTAACACCTCGGTCCCTGTCGTGACGTCTCCGACGACCATTGCCGGCACTCGTGGCGGCCGGGACTTCAGTCTGTCCCGCCCAGCCCCCGGCCCGCGAGCTCACCCGACCGTATTTGTGCCCGCCCTGCGACAGCCCGGGCGATGCGCGAACGTCGCCGGGTACTCGCCGTGACGTCGACCGCGCTCTTTTTTTCGGTACTCGTCTGGTTCAACTACTCGGCGGTGCTCCCGCTGGTGGTTGCGGAGTGGGGGCTCTCGGGGCTGGAGGCGGGGGTGGTCTTCGGGGCCTTCCAGGCCGGCTACCTGGTTGCGATCCTCCCTGCCGGCCGGCTCGCGGACCGGTACTCCCCGCGGTGGGTCATCGCCGTCGGCGCGACCGGAACTGCCCTCCCAAGCCTCGCCTTCGCCGCCCTCGCCGACGGGGTCGTCTTCGGCAGCCTGCTGCGATTCCTCTCCGGGCTCTTCGTGGCAGGGGTCTACGTCCCCGGGATGCGCTTCGTCAGTGACTGGTACCCCGAGGCCGTCCGCGGGCGGGCCCTGGGGCTGTACATCGGGACCTTCGAGCTCGGGAGCGGGCTCTCCTTCGTCTTCGCGACCCTGGCCGCCGAGGCCGTCGACTGGCGGCTGGCGGTCGCGGTCACCAGCGTCGGCGCACTCGGCGTCGCCCCGCTCGTGCTCGGGCTCACCCGCGACAGCCCGACCGCCGAGTCCGCATCGGCGGGATTCGACCTCGCCGTCCTCCGGAATCCCGAGTATCTCGCCGCCGTCAGCGTCTACGCCTGGCACAACTGGGAACTCTTCGGCGTCCGGAACTGGTTGCTGGCCTTCCTGGCGGCCACGCCCGCCTTCGCCGCGACCGGCTCGCCGGTCCTCCCTGGACTCGTGGTCGGCGCCTCCATCGTCGCCAGCGGTTTCGGCGACGCGCTGGGCGGGCGTCTCAGCGACGCGGTCGGTCGGCCGGCTACTATCGGGGCTGGGCTCGCCGCCAGTACCCTCCTGAGTGCGACCTTCGGCCTGCTCGGTGGCCTCCCGCTGGCGGTGCTGGTCGTGCTCGCGGTCGGCTACGGGCTCGTGCTCGCGGTCGACAGCGCCCCGACCTCGACGCTGGTGACCGAGGTCGTCCCCGACGAGCACGTCGGGACCGCGCTGTCGGTCCAGTCGCTCGCCGGCTTCTCGACGACGGTGGTCTCGCCGGTCGTCTTCGGGCTGGCGCTGGACCGGGCGGGCTACGCCGTCGCCTTCCCGACGCTCGCTGCCGGCGGGCTGCTCGGACTGTGCTCGGTCGGCGCACTCGTGTGGATCCGCGGGCGGTGACCGCCTCCGCGACCGTCGCTGCCGCTCACTCCAGGAGCAACAGCGACGGCTCCTCGAGGTACGCCATGACGGTGTTGGCGAAGCGGGCGGCGTCGGCCCCGTCGATGACCCGGTGGTCGATCGACAGCGAGAGCGGCAGGGTGTGACGCGCAACGACCTCGTCGTCGACCACCACGGGCCGCTTGGCGAGTTCGCCCAGCCCGAGGATCGCCGTCTCCGGGTGGTTGACGATGGGCGAAGCGTACTCGCCGCCGATGGCCCCGAAGTTGGTCACCGAGAACGTCCCGCCCTGCATCTCGTCGGGTGACAGCTCCCGGGCCCGAGCCCGCTCGACCAGGTCCGCGACTTCGGTTGCGAGTTCCAGTATCCCCTTCTCGCCGACCCGCTCGACGACCGGCACGAGCAGGCCGTCGTCCGTGGCCGTCGCCACCCCGACGTTCGCGGCGTCGTGGTAGACGATCTCCGCCTCGTCCTCGTCCAGCCGGCTGTTCAACACGGGGTGCTCGCGGATGCCGGCGGCGACGGCCTTCAGCACGAAGGGGAGGTAGGTCAGCCGGACGCCGCGTTCCTCGGCGGGCCCGCGCAGCCGCTCGCGGGTCTCGACGAGTTCGGTCACGACGACGCTGTCGTGGTGGGTCGCCCGCGGGACGGCGTCGTCCGCCGCGGCCATCCGTTCGCCGATGGTCCGGCGGATCCCCCGGTAGGGCTCGCGACGCTCGCCGGCCGCAGCCGCGACGCCAGTGCCGACCTCGCCGGGCGGGGGGCCGGTGCCAGCGGGCTCGGCTCCAGCCGTCGGTTCGACTCCCGCTGCTGCGCCCACGGCTTCCGACTCGACGCCGCTCGCGGCCTCGTCCGTCTCCGGCTCCGCCGTCTCGGCTCGTCCCTCGGCGTACGCCCGGACGTCCTCGGCGTCGACGAAGGGCTCGCCCTCGCGGGTCTTGTCGGTGGGGACCCTGTCGATGTCCACGCCCAGTTCGTCGGCCAGCGCCCGCGTCGCCGGCACCGCGAGCGTCCCGTCGCGGTCGGCCGCACGCTCGCCTGCCGCCGCGGGCGCAGCAGTCCTGCCGGCCGCAGCCGCCCCTCCGTCGTCGCTTCGCGGTCCGGCGGCTGCCGCTGGCCCGTCGCCAGCCGTGCCGGCCGGCTCGTCACTCGTCGCGGCTGCCTCTGCCGCTGCGTTCGCCCCCGCCGTCGCGCTCGTCTCCGCCGTACCCACTTGCGCCTCGCTCTCTCCCGCGCCCGCGGCCGCTCGTACGTCACCCTCCACGACACGGCCACCCGGCCCCGAGCCGTCGACGGATGCGAGGTCGACGCCGAGTTCGCGGGCCAGCCGGCGCACGCTCGGCGAGGCGAACACGCGCCCGCCGGTCCCGTTGCCCTCGGGAGCCGTCCCGGCGGGCCCGGCCGCCGGCTGCTCCCCGTCGGCTGGAACCTCCTCCTGGGGTTCGGCCTTGGCCTCGGCGTCCTCCTCGATGGTGACGACGACCTCGCCGACGGGGACGACCTCGCCGACCTCGGCGTGGAGTTCCCGGACGACGCCGGCGACGGGTGAGGGCAGGTCGACGATGGCCTTGTCGGTCTCGACCTCCGCGAGCACGTCGTCCTCTGCGACGCGGTCGCCGGCTTCGACGTGCCAGGCGACGACCTCCCCCTCGCTGACGCCCTCGCCGACGTCGGGGAGTTCGAACTCGAACATCAGTACTCGACGGTCTCCCGGATGGCGTCCCCGATCCGCTCGGCCTCGGGGAGGTAGTACTCCTCCAGGGCGTACAGCGGGAAGGGCACGTCGAACCCCGTGACCCGCCGTATCGGCGCCTCCTGATAGAGCACCTGCTCCTGGAGGGTCGCGGTGATCTCGCCGGCCAGCCCGCCCGCCCGGTGGGCCTCGTGGACGACGACCGCCCGCCCGGTCTTCTCGAAGGACGCCCGGAGCGTCTCGCGGTCCATCGGCGAGAGCGTCCGGAGGTCGACGACCTCGGCGTCGACGCCCTCCGCGGCTAGCGCCTCGGCGGCGTCGAGCGTCGGGCGGGTCATCGCCCCCCAGGTGAACACCGAGACGTCCGTCCCCTCACGGCGCACGGCTGCCTCGCCCAGCGGGAGGGTGTAGGTCTCGTCTGGCACCTCGCCGCGGAACGCGCGGTAGATCTTCTTGGGTTCGAGGAAGACCACGGGGTCCTCGCTGCGGACCGCCGCAGCGAGCAGCCCTTTCGCGTCGCGGGGGGTCGAGGGGACGACCACCTTCAGCCCGGGGATGTGCGCGAGCACTGCCTCCGTCGACTCGGAGTGGTGCTCGGGTGCGCGGATCCCGCCGCCGTAGGGTGCCCGGAGCACGAGCGGGCAGGTGAACCGCCCGCGGCTGCGGGCCCGCAGCCGGGCGGCGTGTGAGACCAGCTGGTCGTAGGCGGGGTACAGAAAGCCCAGGAACTGGATCTCCGCGACCGGACGCATCCCGAAGGCCGCGAGGCCGACCGCGGTGCCGACGATCCCCGACTCCGCCAGCGGCGTGTCGACCACGCGCTGGTCGCCGAACTCCTCGATGAGTCCCTGGGTGGCCCGGAAGACACCGCCGTTCTCGCCGACGTCCTCGCCCATCACGAGCACGTCCTCGTCGCGGGCCAGTTCGCCGTACAGGCCGTCCCGAACGGCTTGAACGAGCGTGAGATTCTGCGTGCTGCCGCCGGGGGCCGCTCCCTCGGTGCCGGTACCTGCATCGGCCTCAGCGTCCCCGTCGGCGCCGGTGTCAGTGCTCATTCGAGCAGGTCACCCCCGTGGCGGGCCTCCAGGTCACGGAGATACTCCAGTTGCTCTTCGAGCCGCTGGGGCATGTCCGCGTAGACGTTCTTGAACATCTCCTCGACGTCGGGCCGTTCGTGGGTCTCGGCGGCGTCGATGGCGTCGGCGACCTCTTCCTCGACGGCGGTCTCGATGGCGTCGACCCGCTCGTCGTCGAGCAGGCCCCGCTCGCGGAGGAAAGTCTCCATGCGCGGGATGGGGTCCAGGCGGCGCCACCGCTCGACCTCCTCCTCCTCGCGGTAGACGGTCGGGTCGTCGGCCGTGGTGTGGGCGCCAAAGCGGTACTGGACGGCCTCGATCATCGTCGGCCGGGTCGGCCCGCCGAGGTCGGGGTCGCCGCCCTCGCCGGATCGTGCTTTCTCGACGGCGTCGCTGGTGACCTGGTAGACCGCCAGCGGGTCCATCCCGTCGACCTGCACCCCCTCGAAGCCGTAGGCCTGGGCCTTCTGGGCCAGGGTGGCGCTTGCGGTCTGGCGCTCGCGGGGGACCGAGATCGCCCACTGGTTGTTGTTACAGAAGAA
>JAZKSZ010000122.1:0-6890 GCA_036625795.1 Haloarculaceae archaeon | reverse complement strand
GCAGAAAGCGAAACGCCCGCTGCAGGTCCGCGTACTGGAGCAGCGAGGTGACCGAGTTGAAGCAGACGGCGATGTGTTCGCCCTCTTCGGCGGCGGAGGCCATCCCCGAGAGGAACTCGCTCAACTCGATCCCGACCCCGGTCAGGTCCGAGGGGTTCTCGACGGACTTGACTGCCCACGAGGAATCCTCGGCACCGGCCTCGCCCTGGGCGACGCTGACCACCGCGCCGCGGACGGGGGGTATCCCGACGTGGTCGGCCCAGTCGCCGACGAGTTCCCCCGGCGTCTGCGTGTAGCTGACCACGAGCACGTTCGTCTCCGCTGGCGGCGTCTGCGAGAGGAGGTCGAAACAGACCTCGCGACCGTGCCCCCCCAGAGACGGGGCTAAGAGGAGGACGTTGGACACGTCCGACAGGTCCGACAGGTCCGGCACTGCCCCGTCGGCTGCCCCAGCCCGCTCGGACATATCGGTAGGATGGTTCGGACGATTATAAGAATACTGATTGAATCCCCCGGGAACCGTAACCCCTTTCACCGCTACCGCGAAAGGACTGGTGAGTCCGGGTAGGGTAGTGGACTATCCTCTTGGCTTGCGGAGCCAGGGACCGGAGTTCAAATCTCCGTCCGGACGTTTTCACGAAGCAAGCCGGCGAGCACCGCGTAGCGTGTGCTCGCCATCTGCTGAGCGAAACAGTTCCACGGAGAGTTGAGCAGACGAGCCGCAGCGGCCGAGCGGAGCGAGGCCGACCGTCTCGGCGAGTTCAAATCTCCGTCCGGACGTTCACTCCTTGCGAGTGCTTCACTCCGTTCAGCACTCGCTCCGTCGTTGTCGGGCGCCTTGTGGGTCGCCCGACCGCGAGCGAGACCTCCGGTCTCGCCACGCTCGGTCCCGGCCTGCACTGCGCTCACTGGCTCGCGGCTTCGCCGCTCGCTGAGGAAGGGGGCTTAGCGCCCTCAATTACAGCTAAACCGGCTTCGAGTTTCGGGAGTTTTTGTGACATAAGTAAAGTAATTGGAAATAGAACGGATAATGAGTCGTGTTATTTATCACCGCACCGGCTGCCAGGGGAGCTTCGGGGATGTCGCCACGCCGACCGCTCGGACCCGTCAGCGGCGCGGCCGGGAGCCCGGGCAACCAGTCCACGGCGTTCAAGCGTGGTGACTGGAGGGCCGTCGGCAGGGCAGCGCACGGGTACGGAGGGGGAGTACCGATAACGGCCACTGCACCGGTCGCAGCCACCGGAGCGGGCAACGCGCTCGCCTGTGGGGACGTAGCGACGAACCGACCGGCGGGGTATCGACGTTCTCACCCACTTGGCTCTAGGGCGGTACGCCGACCCCAGCCGGGCGGTGGGTTGACCCCGCCCCCGGTCACGGCGGAGAGTCAAACCGGCACCGCTGCAGCCCCAACCGTCGAGAGGATGGCGCTGAGAGACTGGTATCGCAGTCGGGGAAATAGTCCATGGGTCTGAAGAAAACCTTCTACGGCGCGGCGAGGCTCCTCTGGCTGGCCCTCGTATTCGGGGCGTGGGTGAGTCTCGACCAGGGCTACACAGAGCCGTGGCTGTCCTTCTCGGACATCCCTGGCGGGTCGGAGGGTGCGGTGGCCATCGGTATCGCAGCCGGCCTCGTGGGGTATCTCTTGATCAGCGTCCTTCACAGGGGAGCCGAGCACGCGGAATGGGAGAAGACGGGCCAGCAGGCGGGGCTCCGCCCGGGCGGCGACGCCGGGGATACGAGCGGGCCGGCACTGACGGGCACCGTCGACGGTCGGACTGTCACTGCCAGCTACGACAAGCGGAAAAAGTCGTCCGGAGGTCAGGGATCAACCCGAGTCATGTTCACGCTCTGCGAGGCGGACCTGGCCGGCCCGACCGACCAGGGGGTTGTCGTCGGACGCGCCGGGAGCACTGTCGACGCGGGGGTCGGAACTATCGACTTCGACGAGATGGCCGAGACTGTCTCGGCCGCGGACGGGCTCGTCGCCGCCGAGGCGGGAGGACTCGTGGTTCTGGGTACGTCGCCGGCAGCCGTGGAGGCCGTCGCCGACGGCTCCTCGGGCGACGCGCTACGCGCCGTCAGGGGCCTGGAGATCGCCGCTGTAGGCGATGCGGCCGGGATCGTCGGCAGATGGGCCGAAGCACGCAACGCGGAGCTGGAGGCAGCCGGGAACTCGGTTGGTCAACACCGGGTCGATAACCTCGTCGAGCGCGTTCCGGGCGACCCCGCGACGGTCACCGTCGAGACAAGGGGCTCGATACGGAACGGCGACGTGCTTCGGCGTTTCGCCGAGGGGGCCGTCGCCACCGCAGACGCCTTCGAGGGGGCGACCGACCACACTCCGCCGGTCGAATAGCGGGCGAACGCGGCCGATTCGAGGACGAGAAGGGAGGGCCGCCCGGAGACCGGGAGCGTCCGGCAGCTGTGTCCTTCCCACCCGAGACGACACTGGCACAACCGGTCACCGTCCCCGCCCCCATCGGTGTGGCTGAGCCATTCGAGCACCGGAACCGGGAGTCACTCGGCGTCGGCGCCGGCATCTGCCGCGTCCGGCTCGACCAGGATGTCGTACCGGAGCCCGCTGCTCCCCTCGCCGCGGCCGGGGCCGGCCCGACGGCCGCTCCAGAGGTGGACGCTCCCGTCCACCCAGCGGCTGTACTGGTAGGTCCGGGTCACCTCCACACCCTCACGGGTCAGCTCCTCGTCGTGAAGCAGTATCGGGTCCCCGTCGTCGTGGTAGAGGATGCGTCCGGCCGGTGTGTTCAGCTCGAGGTCGGCGTCGAGGAGCCGGGCGAGCTGGAACCGGAGGTCGCCGACCGCGAACTCGCCAGCGCCACGCTCCCCAGCCGGAACCATCTGCAGCGGGAACCAGTAGTCCCGGATGTCGGTCACGAGACGGTAGTCGGGAAGCCCCGGGTTGTCGGGCGTGCCGACGTACTCTTGTGCGGCGATCGTCTCCCCTCCCTCCCCGTCGGGCTCGACGACAGTGGCTACCTCGCTGTCGTTCCAGACCGGGGCATCCGTCCGTCCCCAGTAGAGCGCGCTGGGCTCAGCGTCGTTACCCGTTCCGGAGTACAGCGTCAGGTGCTCCCCGGGACCGACGATGGTCCCGTCGGGGAACGTATAGCGGTCGCCCGAGCCCGTCTCGTAGTCCTCGTAGTCGACGTTCGTCACCGTCCAGCCGCCGATATCGAGCGGGCTCTCGCCGGTGTTTTTCACTCTGACTCGTTCGTCGCCGGGGTCGCTCGCTTGCCGGACCGTGTCGATATCGAGCGCCGGAAGCGCGAACTCGCTCCACTGCAGCGGGTTCCCGATGGCATCTTCGGTGACGAGTTCGATGCCGAAGGCCATGTTCGCCATCTCGTCGCGGGCGAGCACGACCCGCTCGACGGGGTCGCTCTCGTGGTGGGCGCCCAGCACGGGCGGCACCAGGAGACCGGGTCGGTCGTGCCGTGGCAGGCCTGCGTGCATGAACATGTTCCAGCCGCCACTCTCCGCGAGCGCGCCGGCCATCGCTCCCTCGCTGGTCTCCTCGCCGACGTCCGCCGACGCGGTGCTTGTCGCGTCGCTGCCATCCTGCTGAACTGCCGGCTCGACGCGTGTCACCTGGCCGAACGTGTCCGTGACTAGGAACTCCTCGACCCGGGTCAGCGAACCGACCGGAACCTCCAGCGGGATGGAAAACCAGTCGTTGCCGTACAGCGTGGCGTGCTCGGTCAACAGGAGCTTTCCGAGTTCGCCGGGCCCGACCTCGATGTTGCCGATGTTGACCTCGCCGTCCTCCATCTCCCACCACCGGTGTGACGGCATTCCCGGGAACGATACCTTCGAGGGCATCATCGTCATATCGGGGTCGTTTCGGTCGACCGACGACCGGAGGTCGTCGTTCAGTGTGGTGCCGCCGGCACCCGTCTCGCCGCCTGGATGGTCGACGCTGACGGTATCGGTGTCCACGTCACCGTCGAGCTGGTCGGTTAGCGACGCCTCGTCCCGCTGTACCACGGAGAAGGCGTCCCAGTCGAGGCGCCCGCCCGGGTACTCGTCGGCGCTGAAGACCGTCTCGGTCCCGTCCGTACCGGTCGCAGCCCTGAACTCGTACTCCATACGGTCCGGGTTCCAGGCGGACTCCGCGCCGGCCGCCGGCTCGTCGTAGAGGTCGGCGTACCAGTCCACGAAGTCCTTCTCGGCCTCCCTGAAGACCGCTGAGCCGGCGCCGACTGCGGGTTCACGCACGGCGTCCCACCCGACCGCGTCGGCGTCTTCGGCTTCGAGGATGGACGAATCCTGTGTGAGCTGGTCGAACAGTGCACACCCGTCGATGGACCGGCCCTCGACGACAGACATGTACCGCTCGCCGGCGCTGTCGGTCTCGCGTTCCGGGTCCGACAGCTGGAGGGCGGGGAAATCTTCGGCGCGGGCGCTCCGGCCGTCGACCTCGAATCCCTTCTCGTCCAGCAGGGCCAGGAAGTACCGCCCGGCCTCGACGGCCGTCTCGCGGTTTGGCTCCCGGCTCTCGTGGGAGAGCACCGGCTCCCGCTCGACGAGTGCCTCGAGTGGGCCGTCCTCGCGGTGGTCGTAGGGGCGCGGCTCGGTGTCGTCCGTGGCCGGGTCGACGGCCGTCATCGGGTCGTGGTCGAGCCACAGTTCGACGGCGACCGGCGAGCCGGCGTCCTCGCCGGTCATCTCGCCGACCTGCCACTGGCGGCCGAGCATCCAGAGCGGGTCGGCCACCAGTGCTCGCAGGCCTTTCCGCATCGTTTCGTTCCGGGCGTCCGGTGTGAGGCGGTTCCATCTCGTGAGGTTTCCGATCGGCATGGTCAGTCCCTCCTGAAGTCCTCGACGTCGCGAAGGTCGTCCAGCGTATCGAAGATGTCCCGGATCTCGTCGATATCCATCGACGGGGCGTGCCGCGGGCGGCTCCCGAGGTTGTTCGGGAACGTCAGCATCGGCAGGAGGGTCCCGAACTCCCCGCCGAGGTCCTGCATATCGACCATCCGGTACTTCGTGAGCGTCTGCGCGTCCGTGACGACGTCCTCGAGCGCCTCGCGGGACCACCCCTCCTCCTCCGGTGGGAGCGCGAGGAGCAGCGACTGTGGTGCCGTCACGTCCGGGTCGTCGTAGTTCAGCGCCACGCCGGTCGTCTCGGTTTCGCCGGGGACGTTCTCGACGTGCTCGTCGACGAATAGCCCGGCGATGGGTCCGTCCGCGAACTGGCCGTCGAAGCCCGCGCCGAACTGCGCGACCAGCGACAGCCGGCCAGGCTCCGGGTCCTCGCCATCGAGCCCCACCCACAGCTCCGACTCGCGGTGTGGGAGCTGTCCGACGAGGAGGTTCCGGTGACGCTCGCCACTCAACGACTCCGCGTAGGTCAGCGCCCGGCGGAACCTGGCTGGCCGGTCGCGGACCCTGGCGAGGCGCTGGAGCCAGGTCTCCGCCGCCAGCGGATTTCCGGCCTGGAGTGCCCTGCTCCGGCCGAACGTCGCCGTCAGTTCCCGTCCATTCATCGGTTCGAACGTGGGGAGAACCGGGAACTCGTCGCCGAACAGCGCTTCCAGGCGTTCTCTCTGGGCCGGCACACGAAGCGGCCGGTCCGTCGACGCCCGGTCGACCCGGTCGGCAGCGTCCGCCATGACCCCGCGGGCCTGCCCGAGCAGGGTCTCCAAGTCCTCCTCGGCCCCGCCGCGTGGTGACTGGGGGGTACTCCCGTAGACGCCGAAGTACGAAACCCGGAGCATGCCACGGCGGAGGGTCTCGAGGACGCCGCGGCGGAACGCGACGTCGAACCGTCCAGCGTCGTTGCCGGCCCGGAAGTGGCCGTACTGCGTCTCCACGTTGTCATCGAGCGTCGTCGCGTGGTTCGACAGCGCCTGCGCGTAGGCGGTCCGGGAGGCCGTCTCGTCGGGTGGCAGCGTCCCGCTGTCGAGGCCCGCGAAGTACCGGGGGAGGACCGCAGCCCGGAACTGCTCCAGCAGGAATCGGAAGTCCGTCAACGGCGACCCGGCTGGCGTCGTCGCGGGGCCGACGGGTTCCTGGTACTCGGTGGGATGCGTCGCAGAGCCAGCGCCGACCTGCCAGGTCTCGGCCGGCTCGGCGATGTCGTACTCGATGGCGTGGAAGTCCGCGTCTCCCTCGGCGTCCTCACTGCCGTCTCCGCTCTCGTCTCCGGGCTCCTCGCCACCGTCGGACAGGAAGCCGTCGTCCCCGTCCCCCTGGTCGAACGTGTATTCGTCGACTGACCGGTCGATCGTGTGGTCGTACTGGCCGCCGCTGCCGCTACTCCCGCCGCCGTCGCTGCCGTCGCCACCGTCCAGCAACGAATCGTCGGCGTTGTAGAACGGCCCCTCGTTGCCCGAGGCGGCAAGGATACGCTCCACTGGGACCGTTTCCGGTGTCCTGGCAGCCGCCTGGAACGGCGTGTAGAGGGCGCCGTCGAGGATTCGGGTGCGCGTCAGCCGCCGCAGGTCGGCCGCGAAGTCGCTCCGGTCGGTCCCGGACGGGACCTCCTCGGGGTGGAAGGCGACGGCGTGGAAGGCGCGGGCCAGTTCCGCCGGGTCGGTCAACCCCCCCTGCATCGTGTCGTCCTGGACGAGGCGCGGCATCGCCCCCAGGAGCTCCCGTAAGTACGCGAGAAACCGCCGGGCGTCCTGCTCGCCCCGCGGGTACGCGTCGTCGGCAACATCCGTGAACACCGACTCGAGCGACGGGGCGAAGCCGACGTCGGGCAGGTCCTCGTCGAAGACGCCGTTGGGGTGGGAGCGAAAGCCGTGGAACTGCGTCAATACCCCGTCCTCAGCCATCTTCCGGCTGTTGGGCCAGAACTGCAGCCCCCCGGCGCGGTCCGGCCGGCCGGTCACGTCGAACATGTCGTCCACGGCGAGGCCGGTCAGTGC
>JAZKSZ010000121.1:0-6912 GCA_036625795.1 Haloarculaceae archaeon | reverse complement strand
ACGGCTACGAGCGCGTCGGGATCGCGGTCAACAACCCCTACGCCTACGAGGCCTGTTACCGCGCCGGCTTCGCCTTCACCGGCGAGGAGACGGGGATGGCCGAACTCCGCATGGCCTTCCCCCCGGCGGACCGCTCGCCGGCACGCTACCGGGAGGGACTCGAACGCTTCGCGGACCGGGACCTCCCGACCGACCAGGCCGAGTTCGTCGCTCGGGCCGACAGTACCCCGCCAGACCCCATCTGACGAGTCAGACGGGCGTCTCGAACAGCCGGGCGCCACAGTCCGGGCAGGCCACCGCCGCGACCTCCCTGGTCGAACAGCACGACTCGACGGTCTCGGTGCCGAACTCGGGGGTCCCCGCACAGGCCGGACAGGTGTCGATGAACAGCCGGAGGCCGTTGAGCAGTTGCCCGCGGGCGCGCACCGGGAGGTCGCTCCACCCGTCGTACCGCGCTTCGAGCGCGTGTGCGGCGCCGAGGTCGGCGAGGAAGGCCGCACGGGACTCCCACCGGCCCGCCTCCTGCCCGTCGACGACGAGCCGGAAGGCGTTCCCGAACTCCTCGGTCTCGGCCTCGCCCGGCACCCCGAGGACGTCGAGCAGCGCCTCGCGGTCGGCGTCGCGGGCCTGCTCGATCCCGTCCGCCCAGGCCCCCCGGAACGACTCCGTGAGACAGAGGTCCTCGCCGTCCGCACACTCCTCGAGGGCGCCGACGCCGACGAGGACTGCCTCGGGGTCGAGGCTCTCGGCGTCCGGGGCCGTCTCCTCGCTGTCGGTCCCGGCCATGCCCCCGAACTCCTCGGCCGGCTCCTTCCCGAACAGCGCCAGCAGCCACGGCGGGAAGTACCGCTTCGTCAGCGTCGGCGTTCCGGGAACGAGGTAGCCACGGAGGTAGATGGCCACGAGCGAGAGCCCCAGCAAGACAGCGCCCGCCGCGACCCCGAGGCCGGCGTTGCCGGTCGCCACCCCGACCCCGGCGACGGCCCCGCCGAGGGCCACCGCGATGAGGACGTTCACCACAGTACAGGGGAGACAGCGGTTCTCGCCGGTGTACTCGGGCTGTCGCAACTGACTGACTGCGCCGCTCATGTCCGTGGCCTCGCACCCGACCAGTATCAACGTTTTGTCGGAAGCGGCGCGGGTCGGGGGATTCAAGCCGGCCTCGGCCCTACGGGGTGGCGATGGGAAACGCGGACCTGCGCGACCTGGCGGTCATCGAGGAGGTGTCGTTCGACGACGTCTCGGGCGTGGTCGCCGTCGACGCCCACAACTGGCTCTACCGGTATCTCACCACCACCGTGAAATTCACCGACAGCCGCGCCTACACCACGGCGGCCGGCGAGGAAGTCGCCAACCTGGTCGGCGTCGTCCAGGGACTCCCGAAGTTCTTCGAGCACGACCTCACGCCCGTCTTCGTCTTCGACGGCGCGGTCACCGACCTCAAGAGCGACGAGGTCGAGCGCCGCCGTACCCAGCGCGAGCGCTACGAGGAGGACCTCGAGGAGGCCCGCGAGGCCGGCGACGAGGTGGCCATCGCCCGGCTGGATTCGCGGACCCAGCGGCTCACCGACACCATCGTCGAGACGACCCGGGGGCTGCTGGAGCGGCTGGACGTGCCCGTGGTCGACGCGCCCGCCGAAG
Source organism: Haloarculaceae archaeon (assembly GCA_036625795.1). GTDB lineage: Archaea > Halobacteriota > Halobacteria > Halobacteriales > Haloarculaceae > Salinirussus. The sequence continues at coordinate 5,271 of JAZKSZ010000121.1, read as the reverse complement.
GCGAGGCCCAGGCGGCCCACATGGCTCGCCACGGCCCGGCCGACTACGCCGGCAGCGAGGACTACGACACGCTCCTGTTCGGCGCGCCGCTGACGCTGCGCCAGTTGACTAGCTCCGGCGACCCCGAACTGATGGACTTCGAGGCCACCCTGGCGGACCTCGAGTTGACCTGGGAGCAGCTGGTCGACGTCGCCATCCTCTGTGGGACTGACTTCAACGAGGGTATCTCGGGTGTGGGGCCGAAGACCGCGGTCGACCTCCTCCACGAACACGGCGACCTCTGGGTGGTCTTCGACGAGGAGGGCTACCACATCGAGGGCGCCGACCGCATCCGCGACCTCTTTGTCGACCCGGCCGTGACCGACGCCGAGGTCGACACCGACGTCGACCCCGACATCGACGCGGCGCGTCGCTACGTCACGGAAACCTGGGAGGTCGACCCCGGCGAAGTCGAGCGCGGCTTCGAGCGCATCGAGGAGGCGCTCGTCCAGACCGGGCTCGACCGCTGGAGCTAACCGTCCATCCGCTCGCGAAGTTCGTCCATCCGCTCGCGGAGCTGGTCGAGCTGGTCCTGGAGCTGGTCGCCGGCATCGGCCTGCATCTCCTCGAGTTGCTCTTCGGTGCGGTCGAGAAACTCCCCGGTCCGCTCCTCCATCTCCTGGTGGGCCTCGACGAGCACGTCGAGCTGCTGTGAGACCGAGTCGAGGTACGCCGACGAGAGGTCCTCGTACCCCTCCAGCCCCTCCTCGGCGAGGTCGGCCGCCTCCGAGCGGGCCTGCTCGGCGGCCTCGAACTGCCGGTCCATCGCCTCGCGGACCTGTTCGACGCCGGCCTCCGCGCCGGGAACCGTCGACTCGATGGCCTCGAGATAGCGCTCGATGGCCTCGCGGGTCATCTCGGCGGTCCGCTCGCCCGCATCCGTCTCGGTCATCCCCTGGACCATCGCCTCGTTGAGCTGTCGCTGGAGCTCGATCGACTGTTCGAGTGCCTGCTGGCTCTGTTCGAGGGTGCGCCGCTGGAGTTCGAACGCCGCGGCGATCGGGTTCTGGTCCGCCATACGCACGCGTTCGTTCAGGACCCACATCAAACTACAGGTGACTCCGGACGGCCTCACGCCCGACCCAGGGGACGTCACACGGCGCGGCGCCGTATCGGCGGGGATGTCGGCATCGGAGCGGAGCAGGTATCGGCGTCGTATCGGAGTAGGTATCGGCGCCGTATCGGAGGCTTTTACGCGCCTGCGGGTGACCGCTCACACATGAGCGAGGACAACGAGTACCGGACCGAGCGGGACAGCCTCGGCGAGATGCAGGTGCCGGCAGAGGCCTACTGGGGGGCACAGACCCAGCGCGCGCTGGAGAACTTCCCGGTCAGCGACGTGACGTTCGGGCGCCGGTTCGTCCGCGCGCTCGGCGTCGTCAAGAAGGGCGCGGCCCAGGCAAACCGCGAGCTCGGGCTGCTCGACGAGGAAACCGCCGGGCACATCATCGCGGCCGCGGACGAGGTCATCGCCGGCGAGCACGACGACCAGTTCCCCGTCGACGTCTTCCAGACCGGGTCGGGCACCTCCTCGAACATGAACGCCAACGAGGTGATCGCCAACCGCGCGACCGAACTCGCCGGCGGCGAGGTCGGCTCCCGGGCGATCCACCCCAACGACCACGTCAACTACGGCCAGTCGAGCAACGACGTGATCCCGACGGCGATGCACGTCGCTAGCGCGGAGGCCGTCGAGAAGGACCTCCGGCCCGCGCTGGAGACGCTACGTGACGCGCTCCAGGCGAAGGAAGAGGAGTTCGACGACGTGGTCAAGACCGGCCGCACCCACCTCCAGGACGCCACGCCCATCCGCCTGGGCCAGGAGTTCTCGGGCTACCGCGCGCAGGTCGAGAAGGGCATCGAGCGCGTCGACGCCGTGCGCTCCCATCTCCGGGAACTCGCGCTCGGTGGCACCGCAGTCGGGACGGGACTGAACACCCACCCCGACTTCCCCGAACTCGCCGCGGAGTACATCAGCGAGGAGACGGGGGTCGAGTTCCGCGAGGCCGACAACCACTTCGAGGCACAGGCTGCCCACGACGCGATGAGCGGGGCCCACGGCGCGCTCCGCACGGTCGCGGGCAGCCTCAACAAGATAGCGAACGACCTCCGGCTACTCGCGTCGGGGCCGCGCAACGGCCTGGGCGAGGTCGAGCAACCCGAGAACCAGCCGGGTTCCTCGATCATGCCCGGGAAGATCAACCCCGTCGTCGCCGAGGCGGTCAACCAGGTCCACAAGCAGGTGGTCGGCAACGACGCCGCCATCTCGGCGGGTGCGGCGGAAGGGCAGATCGACCTGAACCTCTACAAGCCGGTCATCGCGCACAACTTCCTGCAGTCCGCGCAACTGCTCGCCAACGGCAGCGAGGTCTTCGCCGAGAAGTTCGTCGCCAAACTCGAGGCCAACCGCGAGCACTGCGCCGAGCGTGTCGAGCAGTCGATGGCACTCGCCACGGCGCTCAACCCCGCCATCGGCTACGACAAGGCCTCGAAGGTGGCGAAGCAAGCCATCGAGGAAGACAAGACGATCAAGGAGGTCGTCGTCGAGGAGGGCTACCTCACCGCGGAGGAAGCCGAGGAGGTGCTCGACCCCGCGAAGATGACCGAACGGGTCATTCTCGGCGGCGAGTAACCGGCGAGGGCCGCTTTGCGGGCCCGAGCCGTGGTCGCCGGCGAGCAAGGCGCGACTGACAGGACCGGGGTCGTTCGCGGCCGTCTCGCTCACCGCACGTAGTAGGGCTCGTCGTCCGGGCGAAAGCGGCCGAGGTCGGAGGTCTGGCGGTAGTCCGACTCGCGGAGCGCCACCAGGGCGTCTGCGAGCGCGTCGGCGTCACCGTCGTCCCACGCTGCGGGCTCCAGAACGGGAAGTACGAGCCAGCCCGCCCCCCTGACCTCCGTCGCGTGCAGGTCCCGCAGGTCGGGCGCCGTGTCACGCGGGCGGCTGGTGTACGCCTCGAAGACGTGTCGGGTCGCGCGCTCGCCGACGGGGAGCAGGACGTGAGCGGTGACCGCCCGGAGTTCGGCGTCGAAGTACGGTTCCAGGGTAGCGTAGTCGGCCTCGCCCGGAGCGGAGTCACCAGGGTCGCACATGTGCAGGTAGGAGAGGAACGTCCGGCGGACCTGCACCTCGCCGCTGTCGGGGGCCGCACGCTCGACGAGCCCGCCCCGCGAAAGTGTGTCGAAAAAGCGGGCCGACCAGGGCCGGTCCGTGAACGGGACCCCGGTGTCGAGGCCGCCGTGAACGCCGGGGTGGTCGCCGACGACGTGGAAGTGTGCCCGGGTGTCGCCGTAGCCCGGGACGGCCCGCTCGCAGGGCGGGTCCATCCCGAACGGGTTCCGGAGGCCGTCTGCGACGTACTCCACAGCGTGTGTCAGTCCCGCGAGGGACAATAGTCTGCCGACAGCGCCCGGAGATGCAGGAACCGGCGGCCTGGCTCAGACGTGTTCGTCGAGGAAGTCGACGACCCGTGTGTAGGCCTCGACCTGATTTTCGAGCTTGGCGATGCCGTGGCCCTCGTCCTCGAAGACCAGTTTCTCGACGGGGACGCCCTGCTCGCGGACCTCTTCGACGATCTGCTCGGCCTCGCCGACCGGCACCCGCGGGTCGTTGGCGCCGTGGAGGACGAACAGGGGCGCCTCGATGCGCTCGACCCTGTTGATGGGGCTGACCTCCTCCAGGAGGTCCCGGTCCTCCGCCAGCGAGCCGTACTCGGCCTCCCGGAGCTCCCGGCGCCAGGGCCCGGTATTCTCGAGGAAGGTGACGAAATTAGCGATGCCGACCGTGTCGACGCCCGCCGCCCAGCGGTCGGGGTACTCCGTCAGCGCCGCGAGCACCATGAACCCGCCGTAGGAGCCGCCCTTGGCGACCACGCGGTCGGCGTCGAGTTCGGGCTGGGCGGCCAGCCAGTCGACCGCAGCGTCGATGTCCCGGACCGCGTCCATTCGCTTGTCGACGTCGTCGAGGTGGGTGTAGGCTTTCCCGTAGCCCGTCGAGCCGCGGACGTTGGGCTCGAACACCGCATAGCCACGCGAGAGGAAGTACTGGGTGAGACCCGCAAAGGAGGGGCGGCGCTGGCTCTCCGGGCCGCCGTGGATGTCCACGATGACCGGCGCGTCGCCGGGCTGGCCGCGCTCGACGCCGTCGGGAACCGAGTAGAGAGCGGGGATCTCCCGGTCGTCGAAGGTCCCGTAGCGGACGAGGTCGGGCTCGACGAAGGTCTCCCGGGGGATCCCGGCGGTGCCCGCGCGGGTCCACTGGCGCGCGGTCGGCCCCCCGCCCTCGCCCAGCCCCGGGACGGGGACGACGAAGACGTTGGTGTTGAGCGCCCGGCCCGAGGCCGACAGCGCGAGGCGGTCGCCCGCAGGGCCGAAGCTCACCCCGCCGGCGACGTCCCCGGGCAGGTCCGGCAGCGGGTACTCCGCGAGGTCGGTCCCGTCGACGTCCGCGAGCGTGAGCTCCGTGTAGCCGTCGACGTTCCGGGAGTAGACCAGGAGGCCGTGGTCGTCGTCGACGGCCACGCCGTCGATGTTCCACTCCCCGCCCCCCCGGACGACCGACAGGTCGCCCGTCGCGGGGTCCAGCCGGGCGAGATACAGCGTGTCGCTGCCCTGGTCGGTGACCGTGTAGAGCCCGCCGTTGGGCCCCCACTCGACGCTCCCGTACCGGACCTCTCCCTCGTGGGGCGTGAGGTGGGTCCGGTCGCCGCTGTCGACGTCCAGCACGTAGAGGTCCTGGTCGAAACTGGAGTGGGCCTCGGTAAGGACCAACCGACTGTCGTGGGGTGCCCAGCCGCCGACGGTGAGCCAGCCGTCGCCCTCGAAGACGAGGTCGGCGTCGTCGCCGCGCTCGTCGCGGCCCTGGACGTAGATGTCGAAGACCGACTCGTCGCGGCGGTTCGAAGCGAAGGCAAAGCGGTCGCCATCGTGGCTCCAGCCGCCCCACCGGTGTTTCGCGTCGGGCAGCCCGGTCAGCTCTGCGACCCTGCCGTCCGCGTCCAGCCGGTACAGCTGCATCCGCTCGTTACCGCCCTCGTCCATGCCGAAGACGAGCTCCGGCCGGGTCGGCGAGTAGCTGGCGAAGGAGACCGGCTCGTCGTAGAAGGTCCGCTGGGTGGGCCAGCCCCCGGGTTCCTCCAGCGTCCACACCTGGCCGGTCCCAGTCGTGTCCATGAGGAAGGCGAGCGTGCCGTCCGGGCCCAGCGTCGCGCCGTAGGCCCGCCGGACGGTCAGGTA
>JAZKSZ010000120.1:0-7010 GCA_036625795.1 Haloarculaceae archaeon | reverse complement strand
CTCGTCTTCACCGGCGAGATCCTCGGCGCCAACGAGGCCGGCGACCTCGGCCTGTTCAACCACGTCTACGCCGACGACGAGTTCGAGAACCAGGCGGGCGCGATGGTCGAGCGGATCGCGAGCGGCCCGACGGTCGCGCTGAGCCGGGCCAAGCGGCTCGTCCAGGATGGCATCGAGAAGGACCTCGAACAGGCGCTGCACGACGAGGCCGCCGCTCAGGGGGTCGTCTTCGACAGCCACGACCACCGCGAGGGCGTCGAGGCCTTCCTCGAGGACCGCGAGCCCGAGTTCGAGGGCCGGTAGGGGTCGGGTTCGGGTCGTACCTGCGGGTCGCACCGGGAGGCCGACTGCCCCGCCTCCATTCGGCACCATTTAAGCCGGTCCGCGAAGACAGTCGTGTATGGACAACCCGCTCGCGGAGTTCGACCACCCGGCGGTGCGGACTGGGCTGCTGACCGCCGTCGGCTACGGGGTCGTCATCGCCGCACTGTTCGTCATCATGTTCGTCGTCCCGCTGCTCGTCTTCACGAGCCTGCTCTGAGCCGGCTGCAATCCGGGGCCACCCCCGGCTCACACAAGCCGAACCGTTTTGCGTCTGCCGGCCCTCTCTCGTCCGATGGCAACACACGCAGACGAGGCCGAGACGGACTGGAGTCGGCTCTACATCGACGGCGAGTGGGTCGAGGCGGCGAGCGGCGAGACGATCCCCGTAGAGAACCCCGCGACGCGGGAGACGGTCGCGGCGGTGCCGGCGGCGACCGAGGACGACGTCGACGCCGCCTACGAGGCCGCGGACGCGGCCCAGCCCGAGTGGGAGGCGATGGGCCGGGAACAGCGCGTCGAGCTGGTCGGTGCCTTCCTCGAGGCGTTCGAGGCCCGCTTCGCCGAGGTCGTCGACTACCTGGTCAGGGAGGGCGGCAGCACACAGCAGAAAGCGGGCCAGGAGGCCACCATCTCGATGGTCGACTTCCAGACCGCCCTCGAGCTCGAACCGCCCGAGGAGGAAGTCCGTGACTCCCAGTTCTTCGAGGGCAAGAAACACCACATCGTCCACGAGCCGGTCGGGGTCGTGGGCGTCATCTCGCCGTGGAACTACCCCCTCCACCTGACCACGCGGGCGCTGGCGCCCGCGCTGGTGCTCGGCAACACGGTCGTCGTCAAGCCCGCCTCGGACACGCCGATCACCGGCGGCTTGCTGCTCGCGGATATCGCCGACGAGGTCGGTCTCCCGGATGGCGTGGTCAACGTCGTCACCGGCCGCGGCTCCGATATCGGCGACCGGATGGCTGGCCACCCGGTCCCACGGACCATCTCCTTCACTGGCTCGACGGCGGTCGGCAAGCGGGTCGCCAGCCAGGCCGGCAACAGTATCGCCCTGCCCGCGCTCGAACTCGGCGGCAACGGCCCCAACGTCGTCACCGAAGACGTCGATATCGAGCAGGCTGCCGAGGTCGGCGCCGTCGGCTCCTTTACTCACCAGGGCCAGGTCTGCATCTCCATCAACCGGCACATCGTCCACGAGGACGTCTCCGACGAGTACGTCGACCGGCTGGTCGAGCACGCCGAGTCGCTGACGGTCGGCGACCCCGCCGAGGACGGCGTCGACTTCGGGCCCGTCGTCAACGAGAGCCAGCGTGACGACCTCGCCGAGTACGTCGAAGAGACCGTCGAGGCGGGGGCGACCCTCGAAACTGGTGGCGACTACGAGGACCTGTTCTTCGAGCCGACCGTCCTCTCGGACGCGACCAACGAGATGGCCGCCGCCTGCAACGAGCACTTCGGCCCCGTCGCGCCCGTCATCGAGGTCTCCTCGACCGAGGAGGCCATCGAAGTCGCCAACGACACGGAGTACGGGCTGGCTGCGGCCGTCCAGTGTCGCGACCTCGACCGCGCGCGCGACCTCGCGAACCGGGTCGAGTCCGGGATGGTCCACGTCAACGACCACCCGATCCAGGACGAGCCCAACGCCCCCTTCGGCGGCGTGAAGGAGTCGGGCCTCGGCCGGTACAACGGCGAGTGGGTGATGGACGAGATGGTCGAGCCCAAGTGGATCTCCGTCCAGCACGAGGACCGCGACTACGACCTGCTGGAGTAGGGCACGGACACGACTCGGTTTTTCACTCAGTCGCCGCCGTCGGCGCCCACGACCTCGAGGATGTCCGCGAGGTCTTCGACGACGAAGTCGACGTACTCGTCGTCGACACGGTGGCCATCACGGGGCGCGTCGGCGACGGACTCGGCGGCGGTGCCGCCGTAGGCGACCGTCCACAGCCCCGCCTCGGTGCCGCCCTGCATGTCGTGCTCGTAGCGGTCGCCGACCATCAGCGACCGGGTCGGGTCGACGCCGTGGCGCTCGGCCGTCGTGAGTGCGTCCTCGAACATCCGCGAGTCGGGCTTCTTGTAGCCGACCTCCTGGGACGTGGTGGTACCGTCGAAGGCCGCATCGAGGTCCTGGTCCTCGAGCATCCGGTGAGCCTCGGCCGTATCGATGTCGGAAACGATCCCGAGATAGAGGCCAGCGTCGTCGAGCCCCCGGACGGTTTCGGCGGCGTTTGGTTCCAGCTCGCGGGAGGCCTGGAGGGTCCGTTCGAAACCCGGGCGCCACGCCGACTCCTCGAGGTCCTCCTCGACGATGTGCTGGAAGGCCTTCCGGTAGCCGTCCATGGCCGAGCGGTACTCGCGGCCCTCGGCGGCCTTGAAGTGCTCGCCGAGCCGGTCGCGCCACGCGTCGAGTGCCCGCTCGGGGTCGAGGCCGCGCTCTTCGGCGAACCGTTGGACGTAGTCGACGTAGCCGGCGCGGATCGACGGCAGGCTGACGATGACACCGCCGATGTCGAAGAAGACCGCGTCCCACTCCGCGGGAGGTTCGCTCATGGGCGTATTCCACCAGCCGTGGGTATTTCAGGGCTCCGGGACCGGCGGGCCACGGGGGTCGGGACGCGGCGAAGCGGGCGGCTTTATGCTCCGTCGCGCCCCTCCCGGTAGTATGCGAGCCATCGAGGTGACCGACTTCGGCGACAACGACGTGATCGAGGTGACCGACCGCGACGTGCCCGAGCCGGGACCGGGACAGGTCCGGGTCGAGGTGAAGGCCGCGGGCATCAACTTCGCGGACATCATGCAGCGCCGCGGCCACTACCAGGGCGGCCCCGAGCCGCCCTACGTCGCCGGCATGGAGGTTGCGGGCGTCGTCGACGCCGTCGGCGAGGGTGCCGACCGCGAGGTCGGCGACCGGGTGATGGGCTTTGCCGACGGGGGCGCCTTCGCGGAGTACGCGCTGGCGAGCGCGGGCGGGCTGCTCGACGCCCCGGAGGGGATGTCCTTCGCGGAAGCGGCGGGCGTCCCGGTGCAGTTCCTGACCGCCCACAACTGCCTGTTCGAGTGGGGCGGCCTGGAGGAGGGCGAGCGCGTCCTGGTCCACGCGGCCGCCGGCGGGGTCGGGACCGCCGCCGTCCAGCTCGCGAGCAACGCTGGAGGCGAGGTGTTCGGCACGGCCTCCACCGCCGAGAAGCTCGAACTCGCGACCGACCTGGGCTGTGACCACGCCATCAACTACACCGAGACGGACTTCGTCGAGGAAGTCGAGGAGGTCACCGACGGCGAGGGCCTGGACCTCGTCCTGGACGGCATCGGCGGCGAGACCAGCAGCCAGAGTCTCGAGGCCCTGCGGGAGTTCGGCCGGATGGTCTGTTACGGCGCGGCCTCGGGCACACCCGGTCAACTGGACACCGGCGAACTCCTCTTCAACAACTACACCGTGTACGGCTACCACCTCGGCCGCGGGCTGGCGAAGGCGCCGGGACGGGTGCTCGAAGCGGTCGGGCCGCTGAACCAGGGGCTCGCGAGCGGCGAACTCGAGGTGGTCGTCGGCCACGAGTTCGACCTGGAGGACGCGGCCGAGGCCCTGCAGTTCATCGAGGACCGCAACTCCAGCGGAAAGGTCGTGCTGAGACCCTGACCGGCGGCGAGTGGGCCGGTCGGTCGCTGACTACTCCAGCAGCGAGATGAACTCCGCGGAGATGACGGTCTCGTCGTCCTGGTTGACGATGTCGACGTCGTACCGAACTGTGCCGCCTGCCGTCGGGTGGTCGGGCGTCGGCTCGGTCTCGACGACCTCCATCTCGACGTGGACGGTGTCGCCGATGAAGACGGGACTGACGAACCGAAGGTGGTCGATCCCGTAGAAGGCGACCACCGCCTCCCGCTCTTCCTCGGAGCGGGAGCGCCAGAGCAGCCCCGTCGCGACCGAGAAGACCAGCGCGCCGTGGGCGATCCGCTCGCCGAAAGGCGACTCCTTCATCCGCTCGGCGTCGGTGTGGATGTGGTTGAAGTCGCCGCTGACGCCCGCGAAGTTGGTCACGTCGGCCTCGGTGATGGTGCGGGCCTCCGTCACGCGGGAGTCGCCGACTTCGACGCCGGCGAAGAAGCTATCCTCGCTCGAACCGTTCTCGCTCGAGCTACTCTCGTCCCCGCTCATGTCTCCCCCGCGTGGTCGACGTTTTTGAACATCCGGTAGGTGGTGCCGCCGGTGGCGACGACCTTCTCCTCGCCGCTGGGCGCGGTGCCGGTGACCTCGACGTGGGTCATCCCCATCGACTCGCCGGCCCGGACCACCTCGGCGGCGACCGTGATGTCGGAGGTGGCCGGCCGGACGTATCGGACTGTGAGGTCCGTCGTCACCAGCATCGGGTCCAGCGGGTCCGGGAAGGTCGTCCGGAGCGCGAACGCCGAGCAACTGTCGACGACCGTCGCGGTCACGCCGCCGTGCAGCGACCCGCCCGACCAGTTGGCGAGTTTCTCCTGGTGGGGCACGCGCATCACGGCCCGCCCCTCCTCGACCTCGACGAATTCGATGCCCAGCCACGACAGGAAGCCGTGCTGGTCGAGTACCGTCTGGGCGGCCTCGACGTCGGTGTTCCGCCCGCTGCCGAACTCGCCGTCCTCGGCGGGGTCGCTGACATCCCTGGAGGCGTCGGCCGCGCGGTCCGCGTCGGCCTCGGGGTCGGCGTCGACCTCACCGTCGGTGTCGGCGTCGGTCATCTCGTCACTTCCCCTCGAACTCGGGCTCGCGGTCCTCGGCGAACGCGGCGGTGCCCTCCAGCATGTCGTCGGTCGTCAGCAGCAGGGAGAACGACTGGCTCTCGAGGTCCAGCCCGGTCTCCAGGTCCTGGTCCTGGCCGCTGTTCATCACCCGCTTTGCGTGCCGGAGTGCGACCGGCGGGCCGTTGACGAGGTCGTCGACGAACTCCCCGACGACGTCCTCGAACTCGTCGCTGTCGACGGCACGGTTGACCAGCCCCCAGTCCTGGGCGCGGTCGCCGTCGATGTGCTCGCCGCGGAAGACGAGCTCCTTCGCGCGGGCCTCGCTGAGCATCCGCATCGAGCGCTGGGTGCCGCCCCCGCCGGGGATCAGCCCGAGGTTGATCTCCGGGAAGCCGAACTGGGAGGACTCGGTAGCGATCCGGAGGTCGCAGGCCATCGCGAGTTCGAGCCCGCCGCCCAGACAGAAGCCGTCGATCTTCGCGAGCGTCGGCCGCGGGTAGTTCGCAACCGTCTCGAAGAACTCGCCGGGCTCGGCCTCCTTGGCCGGCTCGATCTCCGAGAACCCGGTGATGTCCGCGCCCGCACAGAACGCGCGGTCGCCGGCACCCTCGAAGGTTACTGCGCGAACGTCCTCGTCGTCGAGAGAGTCGAGCAGGTCCACGACGGCGTCCATGAGGTCGCCGCTCAGGGAGTTCAGCCGCTCGGGCCGGTCGAGTTCCACCTCGAGGAGACCCTCCTCGGAGAGCTCCCAGTTGATGGTGCGGTACTCGCTCGGGCCGCTGCCGGTGTCGTACTCGTAGAAGCCCTCGCCGGCGTCCTCGCCGGTCTTGCCGTCCTCGACGAGTTCGACGAGGTAGTCGGCGGGCTCGTAGCGCTCGTTTCCGGTGGCCTCGAGCTGTTCCTCGAGTTTCTCCAGAACGGTGTCCAGTCCGAGCTTGTCGGCGCGACGGCAGGGCCCCTCGGGGAAGCCGGTGCCCAGCCGCATCCCCGTGTCGATGGCCTCGGGCGTGGCGACGTCGTCGCCGATGAGCTTCGCGGCCTCGTTGATGATGCGGGCCTCGATGCGCAGCCAGTCGAAGTCCTCGGAGACGTCCTCGGGGCCGTAGTCGGCGCCGTCGCCGTCCTCGTAGTCGTAGTAGCCCTTGCCGGTCTTCTGGCCGAGCTCCTCGGCCTCGACTTTCTCCTCGACGACCGGCGGCACCGGGGTACCGGCCTCCTTGCGGACGTGGTAGCCGACGTCGATACCGGTCAGGTCGGCGAGTTCGAAGGGCCCCATCGGGTAGCCCCGCTCGTGGACCATCGTCGCGTCGGCCTCCCGGATGGTGGCCTCGTCGTTGGAGACCATCCAGGCGGCCTCGTCGCCGAACGGACCCAGCACGCTGTTGACGACGAACCCGCGGACGTCTTTCCGGACGTAGATGGGGGTCTTGTCGATAGCCTCGACGAACTCGTAGGCGGCCTCGGCGGTCTCGTCGCTCGTCTCGGAGCCGTAGATGACCTCCACGAGGTCCATCTTCACCGGCGGGTTGAAAAAGTGCATCCCGACGACCTGCTCGGGGCGGTCGGTGGCCTCCGCGATGTCGGTGATCGGCAGCGAGGAGGTGTTCGAGGCCAGGATCGTGTGCTCGGGGGTGAACTCGTCCAGGTCCGCGTAGATGTCCCGCTTGAGCTCCAGGTCTTCGGGGGCGGCCTCGATGACCAGGTCGGTGCCGTCGACCGCGGTCTCGAGGTCGACCTCGGTGTCGATCCGGTCGAGGATGTCCTCGGGGTCCTCGTCGAGGCGGTCGTTCTCGTCGAGTTTCTGGAGGCTCCACTCGATGTCCTCGTAGCCGTCGTCGACCAGTTCCTGCTCGATGTCCCGCATCACGACGTCGTAGCCGGCCATCGCGACGACTTCCGTGATACCGTGTCCCATGTTGCCCGCGCCGAGAACCGTGACGCGGTCGATGTCATCTACGTGCATGACT
>JAZKSZ010000119.1:0-7031 GCA_036625795.1 Haloarculaceae archaeon | reverse complement strand
CTGTGCCGGAGGCGGGCGGCGAGGTAGGCGTCGTACAGACCCACGGCGGCGCTTGACCCTGGCGTGGGGTAAATCCACCGGGAGCGGCCCCACGACCGGGGCGTGGCACAGAACCGGCCCGGGAGCGGTCCGGAAGCGGTAAGTGGGGCTCGGCAGTACCGCCGGTCGTGACATCGACAGTCCGGCGTGCAGCCGCCTTCGCGCTTGTCGGCGGCCTCTCGCTGGTCGTCCCCTGGGTCAGACAGCTCGAGGAGCCCGCCTTCGCTACCCTCACTGCCGTGCTCCCCTTCCTGCTCGTGGCGGCCGTCGCGCTCACTGTCGGCTCCAACACCTGGCTGTTCGAGCTGTTCGCCCGCCCCGGCGACCGCCAGGACGGCAAGCTCTACGGCCTCGCCGGTTTCGCGCTCTCGGCGGCCGGTCTCGCCATCCTCGCCGTCGAGTTCGGGCTGCCTGTCACGGTATACGTCGGTACGGTCTTCCTGCTCGGCGTGGGCAACTTCGGCGGCCACCTGGTCGCCCGCTACCGCGACGAACCCCTCGTGACCACCAGCGGGTTCGTCGTCGCCGGCTTCCTCGCCGCCGCCGGCAGCCAGCTCGCCGCCGCCCGCCTGGCCGACCTCGCCGTCTCCTGGCCGATGGTCCTCTTTCTGGCTGCCACCGGCGCCCTGCTCGGCGCCCTGGTTCGGGAGGCGCTGTTCCGGCGCGACGACCCGCTCGTGATGGTGTCGGTCGCCCTGCTCCTGTGGCTGTTCGCCGCCCTCCCGCTGTCGGTGGCGCCGACGCGGGTCGTCGTCGCGCTCGGGGTTACGGCCGTGCTCGGGGTGCTCTCCTACGCCCTCCAGACCGCCTCGCTGCCGGGGATGCTCACCGGCGTCCTCCTGAGCCTGCTGACCATCGTGCTCGGCGACTACGGCTGGTTCGCCATGCTGGTGGCCTTCTTCGGGATCGGCGGCCTCTCGACGAAGTACGGCTACGAGGTCAAACAGCAACGCGGCATCGCCGAGGAGAACGAGGGAGCCCGCGGGACCGGCAACGTCCTCGCGAACTCGCTGGTCGCGCTCGTGGCGGTGCTCGCCGCCGCCGGCAGCCCCTGGCTGTCGACCTCACCCCGCCTCTTTCTGTTCGCCTTCGCCGGCTCGCTCGCGGCCGCCCTCGCCGATACTCTCTCCAGCGAAATCGGCGGCCTGTACGACAACCCCCGGCTGGTCACCTCCTTCGAGGTAGTCGAACCCGGCACCGACGGCGCGGTCACCTGGCAGGGCGAACTCGCCGGGCTCGGCGGCGCCCTCATAGTCGCCGCCATCGGTTTCGTCGGGCTTAGCGAACTCGGGGTTCCCGGAGCGAGCGTCGTCGCCGCGGCCGGCGTCGCCGGCATGACCGTCGACAGCCTCCTGGGCGCGACGCTGGAGGGCCGGCTGCTCGGCAACCAGGGCGTGAACCTGCTCGCGACGCTGGCCGCCGCGCTGGTCGGCGTGGGGCTGGCCGTCGCTGTCGGGCTGGCGACCATATGACCCCCGACCACGGCGCCGGCAGCGGTGCCGGGACCCCCACTCGCATCCGCCGCGCCGAGCGTGCTGACCTGCCACACCTCCGCCGGATCCAGACCGCCACGCTCGCCGAGCCCGCACCCGACCTGCTCCGTGCCGCGGCCGCCGACGGCCCGCCCGCCCTCTTCGTCGCCGACGACGGCCAGCCCGTCGGCTACGTGCTCCTCGTCACTGGCGAGGTCGCCTACCTCCCCGAACTCGCGGTCGCGCCTGCCCGGCAAGAGGAGGGGATCGGGACTGCCCTCGTCGATGCGGTCGTCGCGGACCTGTGCGGGCGGGAGGACGGTCCCGACCGCCTGCGCGTGACTGCACGAGCGGACGACGACCGCGCGAGGGGGTTCTACGAGTCACGGGGGTTCGAGGTCGTCGAACGCCTTCCCGACTTCTTCGAATCGGCGGCGGGGGTCGCGATGGTTCGCGAACTCTGAGATCGCGGTGACGGGCCGAGGCCGGCCGGTGTGCCACCCCAGCCCCGTCGTCAGGTCGTCGCCTCGAAGTCCGCGTCGGTACGGACCCGGACGCCCGTGGGCTGTTTGACGAAGGAGTCGGCACTCGCCGCGACGACCTGCCCGACGCCGCGCTGCGCCGCGACGTCGAGGACGCGCTGGCTGAGTGACCCGTCGACGACGACCGCCGCGGGTACCTCCTCGGCGTCGGCGATGGCGTCGAAGAGGTCGTCAGCCTCGACCTCGCTGAGCGCCCCGAACCCGGCGTCGAGCAGTCGCGCCCGGCCCGTCTCCCCGCCGATGACGGCTCTGACGTGACCCGGGAGCGTCTCCGGCTCGGGTGACTCCTCGCCGTCCGGCGTGGTCGACTCCTCCCCCGACTCGTCGCCGGCGTCCGGCTCGGGCCCGGTGGCTGTCCCCCCGCCGGCGTCGTCGCTGGCGGCCCCTCCCTGGCTGTCCGTTCCGTCCGCTTGCTGCCCGTCCGTCGAACTCCCTGCCTGGCCGTCGTCTCGTTCGGCCTCCCGGGTGTTGGCTGCCCCGTCAGGCGGGTCGGACGCGGCAGTGTCCGTACTGCCGCGCTCCGACGCTACGGCGCTGCCGCCATCGGCGTCAACCGGGGGCGTAGAGCTGTCGTCCTCGGCCAGCGTCTCCTGCTCGAACTCCTCGTAGGGCACTTTCTCCCGGAGCGCGTCGAGGACGGCCTCCCGGGAGAGGTCCTCGACGGACTCGCCGTCGGGGGCGATAGCGACGTAGTCGACCTCGCCGACCTGGGCGAGTTCCCGGAGGATCAGGTCGCCGCCGCGGTCGCCGTCGAGGAAGGCCGTGACCGTCCGGTCGCGGCTCAGCTCCGCGACGGCGTCGGGGACATTCGTCCCCTCGACGGCGACGGCGTTTTTGATCCCGTAGCCCAGCAGCTGGCGGACGTCGGCCCGCCCCTCGACCACGATGACCGCGTCGCTGTCGGCCACCCGCGGACCCGCCGGGAGGCCCTCGTAGTCGGTGATGTCGCCGACCTCGGCGCGCTGGCGGACCTCCGCGAGCAGCTCCTCGCTGGTGAGCTGGCGGTCGTCGAACTCCGCGAGCAGCTCGACGGCGCGGTCGACCAGTTCCCGGCGCTTTGCGGCGCGGGCGTCCTCGATGTTGCTGACCCGCAACTCCGCACGGCAGGGGCCGACCCGCTCGATGGTCTCCAAGGCTGCGGCGAGGACGGCGGTTTCGACCCTGTCGAGGCCGCTGGCGACCGTGACGGTCCCGAACGAGCGCCCGCCCTCCGAGTCGATATCGACGTCGATGCGGCCGACCTTCGAGGACTCCTGGAGGTCCCGGAGGTCGAGTTCCGACCCCAGCAGACCCTCCGTCTGCCCGAAGATCGCGCCGACGACGTCACTCCGTTCGACCACCCCGCTCGCGCGGATGTTCGCGTGAATGAGATACTTGGCTGAATCCTGCATGGTGACTCCCTCCCTGACGGGACGGTGATGGTGTGGATGATGTTGCCATGAATCGGCTCATGGACAGCGCAAATTCGGGGCTGTCACCCGAAATACCTGACGGGTGCGTCCACGCTTGCGAGCGCGGTCTGTGAGGTGGGTACACGGCCGTCATCGGCCCGCCAGCGCGGTACCGAAACCACCGTGTCGAAGCGTGCCATCCCGGCTCGGGCGCACGGCAGCTCATAATGAGCGATTCAACGTCGGTCACACCGGCTCAATGGGCCATTAGTACAGCATCCGTGCCCCGGAACGACCGATTAGTGTTACAGTGGACGACTTAACGGTCGTAGCCGTTAAGACAGAAAATTCCTACCCGACTGGCGTGAAGGAATTCAGGGTATCGCGACGCCAGGCCCTCGGCGGGCTCGCTGCGGTGGGGGCGGCCTCGGTGGGTGCCGGACTGGGCACGACGGCGCTGTTCAGCGACAGCGAGGAGTTCGGCGCCAACAACGTCGCAGCCGGCGAGCTCGACCTCAAGGTAGCCTGGCGGAAGACGGTCACACAGCGCGAGACGAGCGTCGACGAGAGCAGCGACTATCCGAACCCGACGAACGACGTCGACGCGCCAGTCTGTGAACTGACCGACGTCAAGCCCGGCGACCACGGCCACGTCGAGTTCCTCCTCCAGATCGACGGGAACCCGGGGTACGTGTCGCTGCTGGGTGCGGAGCGGGCCGACGACGAGAACGGCCAGCCCGAGCCCGAACAGGGCGCACTGAGCGAGTCCGTTCCCGCCGGCAGGGAAGGCGAACTCGACGAACTGCTGGAGACGACAGTTTCGTACGGCACCGTCGACAGCGGCGGGGTTTCTGCGGGGACCCAGGCGTACGCGTCGTCGCTGGCCTCGCTGGTCGGCCTCGGGAGCGTCGGGACCGGCATCCCCCTCGACGGGGAGGGCTCCGTGCCGGTCGTCGACGTCATCATCGACGGTGCCGCTCCGGCGGCGTTCGAGGCGGGCACGCGACACGGCCTCCGCGTCGACTTCGAGGTGCCGGAGGCGGTCGGGAACGGTATTCAGACGGACAGCTACGAGTTCGCGCTCGGATTCTACGGCGAACAGGCACGGAACAACGACCCATACGCATGACCGACGAGCAACAGCAACGACGACAGGAAGCGTTTCTCCGCCGGAACCGCGCTGCACGGCAGCAGTTGCTGCAGGCGACGTATCGGACGGACGAAGAGGTCCCGGACGACGGCCCGGTCACGAACTTCGGGAAGGCACTCGAACACGACGAGGACGGCGTGCCGACCGCCGAGGCCTACGAGAGCCTCGTCGACGCCATCGAGGACGGCAGCGTCGAGGCATTCAACGACATCGTGCGGGAAGACGGAGACGGGCGGCCACGGCGGCTCGTGCAGCCACACGCCTCGCTGTCCTTCCAGAAGGCGGGCGCGGACCCGCACCTGCTCGAGATCCGTCCGCACCCGCCGTTCGCCAGCGACCGGACCGGCGCGGAGATGGTGGAACTGTACTGGCGGGCGCTGTGCCGGGACGTGCCATACGGTCAGTACGGCTCGGACAGCACGGTCGGCGATGCCGTTTCCGAACTGGACGGTTTCTCGGGGTACAGAGGGCCTGGTAGCAGCGCGGACCCGAGGGGCGGTGGCTTGACCAGAAGCAGCCTGTTCCGCGGCATCATACCCGGTGCACAGAAGGGCCCACGTATCTCGCAGTTCCTCTGGAAGGACATTCCACGCGGGGCGGTCCCGCTGAGCCAGCGGATCCGGGTGTTGACCGGAGCGAACGCGTCGGCGGACTTCGACAGCGGCGGTACGACACTCACGCTGGAGGGGCCCGACTACCTGACCGACTTCGACGACTGGCTGGCCGTCCAGAACGGCGTACCGGTCGAGGACGTCAATCCGCCGCCGAACCTCGTCGCGAAGGAGGACGACCCCGACGCACAGGTCAGCCGGCACATCATCAAGGGTCGTGACCTCGCGAACAAGGTCCGCCGCCAGGTGCCGTACCTCTCGATCCGCGACGCCGCGGAGATCCTGCTGGGGATGGGCGTCCCCAAGGACCCGAACGTCCCGTACCAGCAGGCGAAGGACTTCGACAACGACGGCACGAAGACGACGGGCGCGAGTGCGACCGACGGAACAGACGGCATCCTCACCACCAAGCCGTTCCTCGATTTCGGGTCACACGACATCCTCGACGTAGTCGTGAACGTCTTCATGGCGGGGCAGAACGTCTGCTGGTACCGCAAGTGGAAGGTCCACCGGCGGCTCCGGCCCGAGGAGTACGGCGGACGGATTCACGCCCAGCGAAACCGTGGCCGGTCGTTCGACATCCCGTCGAACGTGCTGAACTCGACTGCGCTGTCCCAAACCGAATCGACGTACGGCTCCTCGCTGCTCCCGCAGGCCTACACCGAAGGGTCACCGACCCACCCGTCGTTCCCGGCAGGTCATAGCGGGGTCGCCGGAGCGACCGTGACCGTCCTGAAAGCGATGTTCGACGGGACCCACGAGTTCACGAACGACGAGCTGGTGGTGCCCGTAGGCAACGGGACGGCCAACCCTACCCTCGCACACGGCGGGACGGCCTCCGGTGTTCAGCTGACCGAGCTGAAGTCGGTCAGCGAGGTTTCAGGCGGGACGATCGCCGCGACGAGCAGCGAAATCGACGACGCCCGTGACCGAACAGTCACGGTCAACGACGAACTCAACAAGCTCGCCGCGAACATGGCGCTTGGCCGCAACTGGGCGGGGATCCACTACCGGACCGACGGCATCGACGGCTTCCTCGTCGGCGAGCAGGCCGCCGTCCGGTACCTCCAGGAGCACATCCGCCAGCACGACCTCCCGTTCGACGGCTACCGGCTGGAGCCGTTCTTCGACAAGTATCCCGGCACACTCGACGGCGCCGAACCGAATCTTGATCGCGGCCGGATCCTCATCAAGCCCGACGGGATCGAAAACCTGGGCGGCATGGCAGAGGTCGACGACCCGCTCGACTGATAGACGAGCGTCACCGCGTTCGGAACTCCGGGACTGACTGACTCGCTCCTCGCTGGCGCATCATTTCAATCCGAAAGTCGGGCTCCAGCCAGACAGCGCCCGGTCGGTCCCCGCCGCGCCCTCGATCTGAAGGATATTTCTCTTCAATACTGCTTATTGAGCGCGATCCACATCTTTTTCTGCCTACCGTCGCTAGTTAAGTGTAAGAATGGCTGCTTTGGACGCGAAGTACGCATGGAGTATCGTCGCGCTGGTACTCGCGGCGCTGGCTGTCCCGTGGTTCCTGTGGGGGTCGAGCAGCGTCGTCGCCGGCCTGCCGGTGTGGGTCTGGTGGCACATCGGCTGGATGGTCCTCACCGCGGGGGTCTTCTACGTCTTCGCCCGGACCGCCTGGGGGCTGGGCGTCGAATCGCGGGGTGAGGTCGATGGCTGAGACGGCCCTGCAGGTCGGGATCATCGGCGCGTATCTCGCCCTCACCCTCGGGGTGGGGCTGGTGGCCTACCGGCTGACCGACCGGACCGCCGAGGACTACTTCCTCGCGAGCCGGACCTTCGGGACCGTCGTCCTCCTCTTT
>JAZKSZ010000118.1:0-7162 GCA_036625795.1 Haloarculaceae archaeon | reverse complement strand
CAGGCGACGACGAACTTCTCGACGGCGTCGCCGGCAGCGGTGTCCTCCAGGGCCTCCCGGAGGCGTTCCTCGCTGGGTTTCTCCTCCTCGTCGTGGTCGAGCCAGAGGCCGCCGCCGCCACCGCCACAGCAGTAGGAGTTGTCCCGGTTGCGGGGCATCTCGTGGAGGTCACAGCCCGTCTCCTGGACGAGCTTGCGGGGGGCCTCGTACTCCCCGTTGAACCGGCCCAGGTGACAGGGGTCGTGGTAGGTGACGGTGTAGTCCAGCGCCCCCGGCACCCGCAGTTGGCCGGTCTCGACCAACTGTTCGACGACCTGGGTGTAGTGGGCGACGTCCTCCTCGCCCCAGCCACAGGCCTCGAACTCCGGATACTCGTTTTTGAACGTGTTAAAGGAGTGGGGGTCCGTGCAGACGATGGTGTCGTACTCGCAGTCCCCGATCGCCTCGCTGTTCTCCTCGACGAGTTGCTCGTAGAGGCCTTCCTCGCCGACCCGACGGACGTCGTTGCCGTCGGTCTGTTCGTCCTCGTAGAGGATGCCGTAGTCGACGTCGGCCCCGTGGAAGACCCGCGCCAGGGCCTTCGCGACCTCCTTGTTGCGGCCGTCGTAGCTGGGATAGTCGCCGACGTACCAGAGGTACTCGACGGGCTCCTCGCGGGCGTCGGGCACCTCGAAGTCGAGGTCCTCGGTCCACTCCGGGCGGGTGCGCGCTGAGTCGCCGAAGGTGTTGCCCTCCCGGAAGACGTTCATCATGGCCTCCTGGACGTTCTCGTCCATCTGGCCCGACTCCGTCAGCCGGCGGTTCATGTCCGTGAAGTGAGTCAGGTGCTCGATGTCGACCGGACAGGCCTCCATGCAGGCCATACAGGACATACACGACTCCATCGTCGAGGCGTCGATGACGCTGGTGCCGCCGTCGGCGATGATCGGGACGTCGCCGTCGTGGTCCGAGCGGCCTTCGCGGTACTCCTTGATGTCGAGGATGACCTTCTGGGGGTCCAGCGGTCGCCCAGAGGCGTTCGCGGGACAGGCCGAGGAACACCGGCCACACTTTGTGCAGGCGTCCTGGTCCAGCGTCTGCTTCCAGGAGAAGTCCTCCACCGAGGAGGGACCGATCTCCTCGGGGCTGGCGTCGGCGGGGACGCCGGGCAACCGGACGCCGGCCTTGTCGTCGCCGGTCATCAGGTTGGCCGCCGAGGCCAGCATGTGGAACGGCTTGCCGTAGGGGAGCCAGGCGACGAAGCCGAAGGCGAGCAGGGCGTGTGACCACCAGACGGCCGGGTAGGCGGCGGTTGCCATCCCCTCCGAGACCCCGACGGCGCTGAAGGCCGAGGCGAGCCCCCACCCGACGAAGGAGACGGTCTCGAAGGACGGAAAGCCCTGCCCGAGGATGCGCAACGCCTCGACGGCGTAGCCGCCGACCCCGAGGACGAACAGCGTCCACAGGAAGAGGACGTCCTCGTTGCCGCTGTGGGCACCCCACAGCCGCTCCATCGAGAGCCCGTGGCGGCGGTAGATGGCGATCCCGATGCCGATGACGAAGAGCAGCCCCATCGCGTCGACGACGAAGGAGTAGGAGAGATAGAAGTCGCCGACGAAGAACGACTCGCCCGTCAGCGGCCGCCAGAAGTCGATGTCGATCCCGAGGATGGTCGTCGCGATGAGCAGGGTCAGAAAGCCCCAGAACACGAAGATGTGCCAAAGGCCGGCGAAGGTGTCCCCGCTGAACAGCGTCCGGTTCGAGAACATGTCGGTGACCCCCTTGCGGAGGCGCGTCGAGACCGAGCCGACGCGCTCGAAGGGGTCCTCGCTCGCGGCGCGGTAGCTGTTGACCCGGCGAGCGATCCCGACCAGCAGGACCAGGATCGCCACGACGGCCAGGTAGTAGAAGACGGCCTTGCCAGTCGGGCCGATCTGCCAGAACGTCTCCCGGGTCACCTCCGCCTGTAGGGGGATCATTATTCGAACCGGTCTGTGAGTTCGGGCACGACCTCGAAGAGGTCACCCACGATGCCGTAGTCGGCGACGTCGAAGATCGGCGCGTCGGGGTCCTCGTTGACCGCGACGATGGTGTCGGCGCCGCTCATCCCGGCGAGGTGCTGGACCGCGCCGGAGATGCCGATGGCGATGTAGACGTCGGGGGTGACGACCTTGCCGGACTGGCCGACCTGCCGGTTCTGCGGGAGCCAGCCGTTGTCGACGATCGGACGCGAGGAGGCCAGCGTCGCCCCCAGCGCGTCGGCGAGGTCCCAGATCATGTCGAGGTTCTCCTCCTCCTCGATCCCGCGGCCGATCGAGACGATGAATTCGGCTTCGCTGATGTCGACGTCGCCGCCGGCGACTTCCTCGAAACCGGTGACCGTCGACCCGACCGCGTCCTCGTCGATGGCGGCGTCGAAGGCCTCGACTGCGGCGTCGCCGGCCTCGGTGGCCTGCTCCCACTCGGTCGGGCGCAGCGTCACCGCCGCCGAGTCGCCTTCGATTTCGATGTCGGCCTCGACCTTCCCGCCGTAGGTCTCGCGGGTGACCGACAGCGAGCCGTTGTGGCTGAAGTCGATGACGTCGGTCGCGAGCGGCAGGTCCAGCGACGTCGCCACGGCGGGCGCGTAGTCCAGCCCGTTGACCGTGTGGGGCATGACCAGATACTGCGGGTCGAGCTCGGCGTACAGTTGCTCGACGGCTTGGCTGTAGACGTCGTGGTTGAACTCGTCGCCGTGGTCCACGGTGTGGATGGCGTCGACGCCGGCGCGGTTGACGCCCTCGGCGTAGGCGTCGACGTCGCCGCTGATGACGGCGACGTGGAGGTCCCCGCCGGTGGCGTCGGCCAGCTCGCGGCCGGCGGTGACGAGTTCGTGGCTGACGGGGCGGAGCTCGCCCTGGCGGTGCTCGGCGACGGTCAGGACGTCGCTCATCCCTCGACCACCCCCTCGTCCTCGAGGAGTTCACCCAGCTGCTCGGCCTGCTCGCCCGCGTCGCCCTCGAACAGCGTGGTGTCGCTCTCGGACTCGGGTTCGGCGATCGACGTCAGCGTCAGCTTGCCCTCCAGTTCCGCGATGTCGGCGCCCAGCTCGTCGGGCGTGTGGACGTCGAGCGGCTTGGACTGGGCCTGGCGGATCCCCCGGAGGCTGGCGTATCGGGGCTCGTTGATCCCCGTCTGGATGCTCAGTACAGCGGGCAGTTCGACGTCGGTCAGCTCCTCGACCCCGCCCTCGAGTTCGCGGTGGACCGAGGCGACGCCCGCATCGGCGTCCAGGTCGAGCTCGTTGACGACGGCAGCCCACTGGTAGTCGACGGTTTCGGCGAGCGCGACGCCGGTCGCGCCGAAGGCGTCGTCCCCGCCCTGCACGCCCGTCAGCACCAGGTCGGGCTCGACCTCCTCGACGACGCCGGCCAGCAGCTGGGCCTTCATCGTCGGGTCGAGCACGTCCACGTCCGCGAGGTCGTCGTCCCACACGCGGACCGCGCGGTCGGCACCCTTCGCCAGCGCCTGCCGGATGGTCTCCTCGCTGCGCTCCGGGCCGATGGTCGCCGTGACGACCTCCACCTCGTCGTCCTCGGCGGCCTCGCTGATCTGGACGGCCTCCTCGACCGCGTAGTCGTCCCACTCGTTGAGCTCGTATGAGACGTACTGTTCGCTGATGCCGAGCCCGTCGATCTCGAACTCGTCGTCGACGACCTCGTCTTCTTTGACTGTTACCAGAACTCGCATACCTGTTGGGTTGGAACCGTCCGGATTAAGCGTTTCCGTTCCCGCTACAACGCGGAGGTACTGCGGTTTTCCCCGGCGATCTGCGGGGCGCCGACCAGTCACCCCGGCTCGCGAGTTAGGCCCGCGCCGCGACCACCCCCGGTCCCGCCCACGGCGGGGCCAGTTCGCGGGGGCCCCTGCCCGGTCGCCCCGCCCAAACGTTTAGTTGTCGTTCGGCCGACCGTACGGGCATGACAGCGCGGACCGAACTCCTGGCGCGCGCCGTGGCTGACGCCGGCGCGGTGACGGTGCTGACGGGAGCGGGAGTGAGCACCGCCTCGGGGATCCCCGACTTCCGCAGCGAGGACGGCATCTGGGAGCGGTACGACCGCGACCAGTTCGACATCCACCGCTTCGAGAACGACCCCGGCGGCTTTTGGCGGGACTGGCTGGCCGCCCGCGGCGAGGTGTTCCCCGCGGACCCCGACCCCAATCCCGCCCACGAGAGCCTCGCCGACCTCGTGAGGGCGGGCGCGGTCGACACACTCGTGACCCAGAACACCGACGGCCTCCACCAGGCGGCGGGCGCGCCCGACGACGACGTGGTGGAACTCCACGGCTCGGGCGACCGGGTGGTCTGTTCGGGAGCTGCCTGCCGGTACCGCGGCCCGGCCGACCCCGCCCGCGAGCGGGCCGAGGGAGGCGAGCGGCCGCCAGCCTGTCCCCAGTGTGGCAGCGCCCTGAAGCCGGACAGCGTCCTCTTCGGGGAGTCGCTCCCCGAGCACGCCCACCTCAGGGCCCACGCCGCCGCCGAGCGCAGCGACCTCTTTCTGGTGGTGGGCTCGTCGCTGACCGTCGAACCGGCCGCGAGCCTGCCCGAAACTGCTGCCGACCGCGGCGCCACCCTCGCCGTCGTCAACCTCGAGTCGACGCCGCTCGACGGCCGGGCCTCCTACGTCTTCCAGGACCGCGCCGAGGCGGTCCTCCCCGAACTGCGAGACCACGTGCTTGGCGGGGATTGAGAGCGACAGCGGCCGGGGCTAGCCCGCGAGCCGTCCACCGCGGCTGCTCCCGCGGGCGTCAGTCGTGGACGAGCACGTCCACCACGTCGACGCCCTCGCTGTCCATCGCTTCCTCGACGGTTGGGACGATCTCCTCCGGCGTCTCCACCAGGTGGCCGTCCGCCCCGTGGCTCTCGGCGTTCGCGACGAGGTCGACCGGCGGCTCGAAGTCCATCCCGGTGTACTCGTAGTCCTCGGCGTCGCCGCCGTAGATGTTGGCGGTGTTGTTCTTGAGGATGCGGTAGTTGCGGTTGTCGGAGATGACCACCGTCAGGTCGAGGTCGTACCGCGCGGCCGAGTAGATTGCGTGTGGGTAGTACAGGTAGGAACCGTCGCCGACGTACCCGAGCACGTCCCGCGGATCCTCGCGCATCGACTCGGCCAGCGCCGCGCCGATGGAGGCCGGCAGGCCGTAGCCCAGGCCGCCGCCCTTGTTCGAGATGTACTGCTGCGGGGCGAGCGGCCAGCGCAACAGCAGCGGGTACTTCGAGGTGACGGCCTCGTCGACGATGTAGGCGTCCGGGGCGACCTCCCGGAGCGCGTCGACGAGTTCGTGTTTGCCAGCGCGGGTCTCTCCCTCCCCGGCCTCGTCGACGCTGATCGACAGCATCAGGTCCGAGAGCGACTCCTTCGCCTCCTGGACCACCTCGAGGCGGCGCTCGCGTTCGGGGTCGGAGACCCGGTCGGCGAGGCGCTCCGCGAGTTGCTCCATCACGAGGCCGGTGTCGCCGACGACGGCGGCGTCGGCGTGGTAGTTCTTGCCGACCTCCCAGGCCTCCGGGCTGACGTGGATGCAGGTGGTGTCCGGACTTATCAGGTCCTCCTCGTGGTGCATGATGGTCGTGTGTGTGGAGGTGCCGACGAAGACCAGCGTGTCGGTGTCCATCAGCATCTGGAGGAGACTCTCGGCGGCGGGCATGTAGGAGATCCACTGGGGGTGGTCCCCGGGGAAGTTCACCTCGCAGGCGAGCACCTCCGCGTAGACGGCGGCCCCGGCGGCCTCGGCGAAGTCGACAGCGGCGTCCACGGCATCCTGGCCGGCCCGGGCCACCTCGTCGCCGAGCACGAAGACAGGCTCGTCGGCCTCCGCCAGCAGGTCCGCGGCTTCCGCGACCTGGCTGGGGTCGCCCGCCCCCGCCGACGGGATGGGGCCGAGCGGTTCGACCTCGGAGGGGTCGGTCTCCTGGAGCATCACGTCCTGTGGAAGGCCGAGAAAGACCGGCCCCTGCGGCGGGGTGAGCGCCACCCGGAAGGCACGCCGGAGCATCGTCGGCAGCGCCCGGACGTCGAGCACCTCGTCGGACCACTTGCAGAACTGGTCGACCATCTCCTCCAGCTCGCCGTAGAGCAGGGGTTCCTCGTGGCGGAAGTCCCGCTCGTGGTTGCCCGCCGTCACCACGAGCGGCGTCCCCGCGAAGCTGGCGCCGTAGATATTGCCGACCCCGTGGGCCAGGCCGGGCGTGACGTGGAGGTTGACGACGCCCGCCGGGTTGATCGAGGGGTCGTCGTCGGTGTGGTACCGGCGGGTAGCGGCGTAGCCCGAGGCCATCCCGACGGCGACGTCCTCGTGGGCCCCGAGCACGTAGTCGAGGTCGCTGTGGACGATGGACTGCATGATCGGGAGTTCGGTGGTCCCGGGGTTGCCGAAAACGTGCTCGACGTCGTAGGCCTCGAGGGCGTCGGTAAACAGGTCCGCGCCGGTGTAGCTGTCTGTCATGAGATACCGCCACCTCCACGCCCCACGGGCAAAATAGTTGGCGTACCCGGCGGCCGTCCGACAGTTTCGAGGGTGCGGCGACTCCGAGAAGACGGGGCCCGAGGGAACCTTTTAGGTTCCCGGCGCGTGTCCACGGGCCACGGAGCAACAATGAGCGACGCAGTACTACTCGAGGTCGAGGACGGCGTAGCGACACTGACGATGAACCAGCCCGACCGGATGAACCCGGTGACGGGCCCCATTTCGGAGGGGATCGAGGCCCACCTCGACACCGTCGAGGAACGGGACGACGTGCGGTGTGTGGTCGTCGAGGGGGCCGGCGGTGCCTTCTCGGCGGGCGGGGACATCCAGGGGATGAAAGACCGGCTGGACGGCGACGTGCCGCTCGACCAGAGCGTCGACGAGCTCGAACGCGGGCTCAGCCAGACGATGGTGAAGCTGGTCACCTGCACCTACCCGACGGTCGCGAAGGTCGACGGCCCCGCGGTGGGCGCGGGCGCGAACCTCGCCATTGGCTGTGACGTCGTGCTCGCGAGCGAGTCCGCGAGCATCGGTTTCGTGTTCAACCAGGTCGGCCTGAGCGTCGACGGGGGGACCTCCTACCTGCTCCCGCGCGTGGTCGGCGTCAACAAGGCCAAGGAACTCGTCTTCACCGGCGAGATCCTCGGCGCCAACGAGGCCGGCGACCTCGGCCTGT
>JAZKSZ010000117.1:0-7225 GCA_036625795.1 Haloarculaceae archaeon | reverse complement strand
CGTTTCTGTTCCAGAGCCGGCGGTCTCCCGCCCCGGGCTTGCGCCCGGTCACCTGCCCGGACGGTGGGGGGACTTTCCTCATGTCCCTTGCGCGTGTGCGGTCCGGGACACGGGAGCCGGGCTCCCTCTGCCACCACGACGTAGACGGCCAGCGGCCCTAAGCCGTTCGGTCGTCGGTCGCCGCGGGTGGACGACACCCCGATGGGCTCGGAGGTGCACATTTATCAGGACCTGTCGCGTGTTAGCACGCATGGCGAAAGCGGAAACCAACAACCCCGGATTCGTTGAAACAGAGGAATTGAGTCTCATCAAGCAGACCGCCCGGGAGGTCGCCGAGGGCTACGACGACGAGTACTGGCGGGCGGTGACAGACGGCGAGCGCAGACCGACGGAGTTCTGGCAGGACTGTGCCGACGCCGGCTTTCTGGGCGTGACCGTCCCCGAGGAGTACGGTGGCGAGGGGATGGGTATCGTCGAGCTGACGACCATCGTCGAGGAACTCGGCGCGCACGGCTGCACGAGCGCGAACATGCTGTTCGTGGTCAACGTCGTCTTCGGCGCGGTGACGCTGGTCGAGCACGGCACCGAGGAGCAACGCGATGAACTGCTGGGCCCGCTGATGGACGGCGACCTGCGCTTCTGTATGGCGCTGACCGAGCCCAACGCCGGCCACAACGCCCCCAACCTCGACACCTTCGCCGAGGACCAGGGCGACGGGACCTTCCACGTCAACGGCAGCAAGCAGTGGATCAGCGGGGTCGACCACGCCGACCGAATGCTGCTGGTCGCCCGCACCACCCCGAAAGACCAAGTCGAGAAACGCACCGAGGGGATCACGCTCTTTCTGGCGGACCCCTCGGACTCCAACATCGAGCTCCGCGAACTCGACGTCGGCATCCCGACGCCGGAGAACCAGTTCGAGCTCAGCTTCGACGACTACGTCGCCACTGAAGACGACATCATCGGGACCCGCGATATGGGCCTCTACCAGCTGTTCGACACGGTCAACCCCGAGCGGCTGGTCGGGGCCGCGGGCGCGATCGGGACCGGGCGCAACGCCATCAAGCGCGCCGTCGACTACGCCAAGGAACGGGAGGTGTTCGGCCAGCCCATCGGCGCCCACCAGGCCATCCAGCACCCCATCGCGGAGTCACACTCGCAGCTCGAGGCCGCGAAGCTGCTGGTCCAGAAGGCCGCCTGGCTGATGGACCACGGCGACGACCCCGCCCGCGTGGCCGAACTCTCGAACATGGCCAAACTCCGGGCGACCGAGGCCGGCCACGAGGCCACCGACGTCGCCCTCCAGACCCACGGCGGCAACGGCTTCAGCCGCGACTATCACGTCATCGAGATGTGGAAGGGGAGCCGGCTGGGCCGGGTCGCACCGGGCTCCTCGGAGATGATGCGCAACCACATCGCCGAGCACGCACTCGGCCTGCCCCGCTCGTACTGATGGACCGCAACGAGGCGCTCTCGAACCCGGACCTGGACGTCGCAGAGAGCGAGGACGGACTGGTCCTGTGGGCAACACTCGACCGCCCCGAGGAGCGTAACGCCCTCAGCCCGGAGATCATCGGCGGGCTCCAGGAGGCACTCGCCTACGCCGACGGGGGCGAGACCCGCGTGTTCGTCATCCGGGGCGCGGAGGGGACGTTCTGCTCGGGCGGGGACCTGTCCTCGATGAGCGAGACCTTCGGCGCGGGCTCGGAGGCCTACCGGGAGAACTTCTCGGGGCTGGCGGACCTCGTCGAGTCGATGGTCGACGCGGGCGTGCTGACGGTCGCAGCGGTCGAGGGCTACTGTCTGGCCGGCGGCCTCGGGCTCGCGACCGCCTGCGAGTTCGTCGTCGCCGACGCCGAGGCCGTCTTCGGGACCCCCGAGGTCGACGTCGGCCTCTTTCCCGCGCAGGCGATGGCCCCGATCATGCGGGCGGCCGACGAGAAGGCCGGCCTCAGGCTCCTCTTCACCGGGGAGTTCATCGACGCCGCCGAGGCCGAGTCGATGGGGCTGGTGACCGACGTCGCCCCCGAGGGGGAGTTCGAAGAGACACTGTCGGCGCTGGTCGACGAACTCGCCGACAACAGCCCCGTCCTCATCGAGATCGGCAAGGAGGCCTACTACACCCAGCGCGACCTCGGTTTCGGGGCCGCACTCGACTACCTCAGCGAGATCATCACGATCATCGCGATGAGCGACGCCACCGAGGAGGGTATCGACGCGTACCTGAACGACCGCGAGCCGGAGTGGAAACAGCGGTGACACACCAAATATGACAGTAGCACCACACATGACAGCGGTAACACACCACACATGAGTTTCGACACACAGGACTCGGTCAAGGGCAACGACCCGGAGAAGGTAGTCATCTCGGCGGCGCTGACGGGCGCGCTGACCACGCGCGACCAGTGCGAGGCGATCCCCTACACGCCCGAGGAGATCGCCGAGGAGGCCGCCGCCGCCCGCGAGGCCGGCGCGGCCGTCGCGCACATCCACGCCCGCACCGACGAAGGTGCCCCGACCTTCTCGACGGAGACCTACCGCGAGATCTACGAGGAGGTGCGGGCGCGGACGGACATCCTCATCAACTTCTCGACGGGCGCCGTGGACGAGCCGGTCGAGACCCGCACCGACTACATCCGCGAGGTCTCGCCCGACATCGCGGCCCTGAATATGGGCTCGATGAACTACGCGAAGTACTCCGACCGGCGCGGGGAGTTCGTCTTCGACCAGGTCTTCGACAACTCCTTCTCGGAGATCCAGGCCTTTCTCTCGGCGATGAACGACGCCGGCGTCAAACCGGAACTGGAGTGTTTCGACACCGGCCACATCGGCAACATCCGCCCGCTGGTCAAGCAGGATAAACTGACCCACCCCATCCAATTCAGCCTCATCATGGGCGTGCTCGGCGGGATCCCCGCGACCGTCGAGAACCTGGCCCACCAGGTCCGCCAGCTCCCGGACGACGCGACCTGGCAGGTGATCGGGATCAGCCGCGACCAGTGGCCGCTGGTGGGCGCGGCGCTGTCGATGGGCGGGAACGTCCGCGTCGGCCTCGAGGACAACTTCTACCTCCCGGAGGGGGAGATGGTCGAGAGCAACGCCGACCTCGTCGCGCGGGCGGCGCGGATGGCCCGCGACGTCGGCCGCGAGCCCGCCACGCCCGACGAGGCCCACGAGATCATGGAGGTGCCGGAATGAGCGACGGTGATGACGGGGCTGACACGAGTGTCGGGCTGAACCACACCCCGCCCTCGACGGACGTCTTCGCCGACGACCTGTTCGACGGCGAGCGCGTCCTGGTCACGGGTGGCGGGACGGGCATCGGCGAGGAACTGGCGCTGGCCTTCGCCGACCACGGCGCGGACGTGGCGGTCGCCTCGCGGAACATGGACCACCTCGAACCCGTCGCGGAGGCCGTCGAGGAGAAGGGCGTCCGGGCCTGTGCGACGACGGTCGACGTCCGGGAGTACGACCAGGTCGAGGCGATGACCGAGACCGTCGTCGACGAACTCGGCGGGGTCGACGTCCTCGTGAACAACGCCGGCGCGAACTTCGTCACCCCGACGGAGGACCTCTCGCCGAACGGCTGGCGGTCGGTCGTGGGGACGATCCTCGACGGCACCGCCTACTGCACCTTCGCGGTCGGCGAGCACATGCGTGAGTCTGGCGGCGGCTCGATCATCGCGATGGGGGCGACGAACAGCGTCTGGGGGGCACCCTACCACGCCCACTCCGGGGCCGGGAAGGCCGGCGTCCACAACCTCATGCAGACCGTCGCCAGCGAGTGGGCCGACGCCGGGATCCGCGCCAACACCGTCGCCCCCGGCGTGATCGAGACCGACGCCATCCGGGAGATCCTCACCGACGACCACCGCGAGCGGGTGGTCTCGGACCTCCCCGCGGGCCGGCTGGGTGACGCCCGGGATTGTGTGCCGATCACCCTTTTCCTGGCCAGTCCCGCCGCCGGCTACGTCACCGGCGGCTACTTCACCGTCGACGGGGGGCAACTGCTCGCGCCGAACCCGTTCTGAGGTGGGTCTCCGGGACGGGCTCCGGAACGACGGCGGAGACGGATCAAATATATTCAGTCG
This sequence comes from Haloarculaceae archaeon, assembly GCA_036625795.1. Lineage (GTDB taxonomy): Archaea > Halobacteriota > Halobacteria > Halobacteriales > Haloarculaceae > Salinirussus. The sequence continues at coordinate 3,134 of JAZKSZ010000117.1, read as the reverse complement.
GGTCGGGTAGACCCGGTACGTGAACGTCGAGTTCGAGTGTATCGTCTGTGGTGAGACCGCGGTCGCGACAGTCGACGAGGAAGAGATAGCGTCCGACGACGGACCGGTGAAGACGTTGCGCGAGTGTCCCGATTGCGGGATAGAGACGATCTGGATCGGGTCCTGACGGTCAACGAGCCGGTGCACTACTCTCACGTAGCGGGGCGGGCCAACGTGACCGGTCCGGGGACGCATACCACTAAGTGCCCGAGCGGAGAGTTGGAAGCCATGACACTCACCGACGAGGACCGGGCGTACCTTCGCGAACGCTTCGAGAGACAGCTCGAGGTCGGCCTCCACCACGGCGCCCAGCTTGCGGTCTACCACGAGGGCGAGCTGGTCGTCGACTTCGCTGGCGGCCAGCCCCACCCCGACGGCGGCGAGGAGACCAGCGACCAACGGCACGTCCTCTTTTCGTGTACCAAACCCTACGCCGGCGCGGCGGTCCACCGGCTGGCCGAGCAGGGCGAGGTCGACTACGACGACCGCCTCGTCGAGTACTGGCCGGAGTTCGCCGAGGGGGGGTCGACGAAAGCGGAGATCACGGTCCGGCAGGTGCTGAGCCACCAGTCGGGCATCCCGTTCGGCGAGTTCGACGAGCAGGTGGGTGACTGGGCCGACTGGGAGGCGGCCGTGGCGGCGATGGAAGCCATCGAGCCGGTCTTCGAGCCGGGGACCCAGCCCGCCTATCACGCGATGAACTACGGCTGGCTGGTGGGCGAACTCGTCCGGCAGGTGACCGGCCAGTCGATCCGCGAGTACTGCGCCGAGCACGTCTTCGAGCCGCTGGGGATGGACGACACCGGCATCGGCCTGGCGCCCGACGAGGACCCCGACGTGGCGACGCTGCACGGCTTCGCGATCCCCGACCGGTGTCGCGAGCCCGCCGACGGCCTGGAGGCCGAGCCGGCCGACTCCGCCGCCCTGTTCAACAGCGAGGCGATCCAGCGAGCGATCATCCCCGCCGCGAACGGGATCGGGACCGCCCGCGACATGGCCCGGTTCTACGCGTGTATCGCCAACGGCGGCGAACTCGACGGCACCCGCATCCTCGAGGAGGAGACCGTCGCGGAGGCGACCCGGCTGCACGCCGAGGCTGAGGTCGACGGGACCCTCGAACGGCCGAGCCGGTACGCGCTGGGCTTCGCGAAAGGCGGGCTCCCGACCGACCGCTTCGGGACCGTGAGCCACGAGCGCCAGTTCGGCCACGGCGGCCTGGGCAGCAGCTTCGCCTGGGGCGACCCCCGGGAGGAAGTCGCATTCGCCTACGTCACCAACGGGATCCGCGACGGGGCCTTCGAACACCACGCCCGGGTCACGCAACTGGTCGACGCCGTCCGCGAACTGGTGGCCTGAGCCAGCGGTGAGAGGCGGCCTGCGGGTCGGAGCGCTGGCCGCTCGCAGCCGCGACGACGGTATCCACAGCCGCCCGATGGCGGCGTGAACTCGGGACCGAGAGCAAAGTTTATTCGAGTGTTGTCTGTTGGTAGCGTATGGACATCGACGACCTCCGGGAGGAGCATTTCACCGGGAACGTGGCGAAGATGCACGACGCCACGGCCGAACACCACGGCGACGCGCTGGCGATCGAGAGCCACGGGGCGGAGCTGACCCACGCCGAACTGAAGGCGGCCTCGGACCGCTTCGCCGGCGGGCTGGGCGAACTCGGCATCGAGGAGGGCGACGCGATGCTGGTCTACCTTCCCAACTGCCCGCAGTACATCATCGCCTCGCTGGGCGCGTTCAAGGCCGGCGTCCCCATCTCGCCGGTCAACCCCCAGTACAAGGGCCGCGAGCTGACCTACCAGCTGAACGACTCGGGCGCGGACGCGGTGCTCACTCACGAGGCCATCCGCGAGCGGCTCGACGACGTGCTTGCCGAGACGGACCGCGAGGTGTCGGTCATCACGGTCGGCGACGAGGTACCCGAGGGGGACACCGCCTTCGACGATGTCGGGGGCGAGCCGACGATGGTCGACGCCGACGACGACGAGGTGGCAGTCCTGCCCTACACGTCGGGGACGACCGGCCAGCCCAAGGGCGTCCAGCTCACCCACCGGAACTTCCGGGCGCAGCTGTGCTCGACGCTCGCGACCAGCACCAACGACCTCGACGCCGAGGAGGTCCGCAGCCTGGTCTGGCTCCCGCTCTATCACATCACCGGCTTCACCCACACTGCCTTCCAGCCGCTGATCAGCGGCGGGGCCGTGTTCCTGCGCAACCCCATCAACTGGGACGCCGAGGCCGCGATGGCGCTGATCGAGGAGGAGGGGATCACCCACTACGTCGGGGTCACCGCGATGTACGTCGACATGGTCGAAAGCGAGACCTTCGGCGACTACGACCTCACGAGTCTGGTCAGCGCCGGCGAGGGCGGCGCGAAGATGTCCGTCGCCGTCCAGCAGGCCTTCGAGGAGGAGACCGGCGTCGATATCAGCGAGGGCTACGGGCTGACCGAGACCAACGGCGCGACCCACGCCCAGACCGGCTCGACCTACGGGCTCCGACACGGCACCATCGGCCAGCCACTCCGGCACACCGACTGCCGGATCGTCGACGCGGAAGGCGAGGAAGTCCCGGCCGGCGAGGAGGGCGAGCTCCTGGTGCGGGGCCCGCAGGTCATGAAGGGCTACCACGGGATGCCCGAGAAGACCGAGCAGGCGTTCACCGAGGACGGCTTCTTCCGGACGGGCGACATCGCCCGCCGGGACGAGGACAACTACTACGAGATCGTCGACCGGAAGAAACACGTCATCGTCTCCGCGGGCTACAACATCTACCCAAGCGAGGTGGAGGCGCTGATCAACGAACACGAGGCCGTCGCCGAGTCCGCGGTCGTCGGCGTCCCGGACGAACGCCGCAACGAGGTGCCCAAGGCCTACGTCGTCCCGGCCCGCGGCGTCGAGGTCGGGGAGGACGTCACCCCAGAGGAGGTCAAGCAGTTCGTCCTCGACGAGATCGCGGAGTACAAACACCCCCGCGAGGTCGAGTTCGTCGAGGAACTCCCGAGAACTGCCAGCGGCAAGATCAAGAAGTACCAGCTCCGCGACGGGGAGTAGCGAGGCCGGTGAGCGAGTGCGAGGCCGGTGAGCGAG
>JAZKSZ010000116.1:0-7269 GCA_036625795.1 Haloarculaceae archaeon | reverse complement strand
TCAGGGTCCCGCCGGCGAGTTTCGCCATCGCCTCGTAGGAGACCCACGCCGGGTCCAGCAGCACCACCTCGTCGCCGTCGTCGACGATAGTCTGGAAGACCTCGTAGAGGGCCTGCTTGCCCCCCGGCGTGACCATCACGTTCTCCGGGCCGTAAAAGTCCAGCCCGTCGCCGGCGAGCTTGTCGGCGATGGCCTCCCGGAGTTCGGGGATCCCCTGGGAGGTAGTGTACCCGGTCTTGCCGGCTTCCAGTGCCTCCTCGGCGGCGGTCTTGATGTTCTGTGGGGTGTCGAAGTCGGGCTCGCCGACGCTGAGGTCGACGACGTCGACGCCCTCTGCTTCGAGTGCGCTCGCCTTGTTGCTGATGGCAAGCGTCGCACTCGGCGATACGCGCTCGACGCGGTCTGCGAAGTCGAAGTTCATGAGTTTGAGTCCGGGTCGGACGTCGGTTCGCGGCCGGATGTCGGTTCGGCCGCAGTCGTACGGTCGAGTTCCTGGACGGTCTCGATGGCGCTCTCGACGACCTCGCCGCCCTTGGGGACCCGTTCTTCGGCCTCGGCCTGGCTCATGCCGGGGCCGAGGATCCCGCACATGACGGGCGTGTCGCGGTCGAGGCTGACGTCCGTCAGCCCCTGGGCGGCCGCCGCGGCGATCACCTGGTCGTGGTCGGTGTCCCCAGTAACCACGGCGCCGAGGACGACGACCGCGTCGATCTCCTCGCGGCGGGCCAGCCGGTCGGCTGCCAGCGGCGTGTCGTAGGAACCCGGTACCGTGAGCTCCGCGGCGACGGTCGCGCCGTGCTCGGCAGCGGCCTCGCGGGCGTGCTCGGCCATCCGCTCGACGACCGGCTCTCCGTCGCCCTTGTCGTACGCGGCGACGACCAGTCCGAGACGCACCATACCTCCCCGGGAGTCCCGGGCGATAAAAGGCCTGCCGTTTGCGCGGGACGCTCGCCCGTCCACCCCGTCCCCCCACCCCTCACCTCCCGTCGTCCCCGGCAGAAACCACAAGGATTCTATCCACCCGCCCCGCGTGGGCCGGTATGGAGCGTCGCGAGGACGACGACGCGGCCGCCCCCGAGACGCCGCCCGAGGTCCCCGCACCCGAGGGAAGTCCCTCCGCCGACACCTCGGACGAGGGGGCGCCGTCCGAAGCCCCCCCGGTCGACGAGTCAGCCAACGCCCTCGAGCGCGTGCTGACGGCGGCCGGCCGGGTGAAGTTGTGGCAGGCGCTCGCGGTCGTCGTCGTCCTCGCCGCCCTCGCACGCCTGGCTTTTCTCGACGCCCGGACCGCCCACTGGGACGAAGCCCGCGTCGCCCACTGGGTCGTCCACTACAACGAGTTCGGCCACTTCGCCTACCGCCCGATCGTCCACGGCCCGCTGATCCAGCACGTCGACCAGGTGCTCGTCTCGGCGCTCGGGGCGACCGACTTCGCCATCCGGCTCCCGGTCGCCGTCGTCGGGACCGCCCTCCCCGCCACGGCATACCTCTTCCGCGAGCACCTCGACCGCGACGAGGTGGTGGCGATGGCGCTGTTTCTCGCCGCCAACTCCGTGTTGCTGTACTACTCGCGGTTCATGCGCAGCGACGTCCTGGTGGCGACCTTCATGTTCGCCGGCCTGGGGGTGCTGGTTCGCTACTACGACACCCGCCGGGTCCGGTATCTCTACGCCTTCGGAGCGCTGGCCGCCCTCGGCTTCGCTTCCAAGGAGAACGCCGTCATCTACGTGCTGACCTGGGTCGGCGCCGCCGCGTTGCTCCTCGACGTCGGCCTCCACCGCCCGCACACCTACCGCACGGGGCTCGAACGGGTCCGGAACTCCCGGCTCGGCCGGCTGGGGCACCTTCTGGTCGGCCTCCTGCTGGTGCCGCTGGACGGACCCTCGGCGCTGCGCTCGCGGCTGCGGACGCCACGCGAGAGCGCCCGGCGGTACCTCCGCTTTGCTGCCCACCTCGCCGGGACCGTCCTCGTCTTCGTCCTGGTCGTCGTCTTTCTCTTTGCCCCCCGCGGCGACGGGCTCGCGGGCATCTACCTGACGGAAGTCCCGCCGGGCCAGCAGACCGTCGCCATGGGACTGTGGGAGGCGGTTGCCCGCCCGCTGGCGTTCCCGGGCTACGTCCTCGACGTGCTCTCCTACGCCGGGTGGGAGTACATCAGCTGGTTCGGGCGGGGGGCTGCCTCGGGGGAGGGCTCGTTTTTCGACACCTACGTCACCTTCCTCGGCCAGTACCTGGAGGTGCTCCTGCTCAACGCGACCGCCGTCGGCGGCTTCGCGCTCTTCGGGTTCCTGTACGAGCGCTACGCCAGCGCCCGCTCGCGAAACCTGGTGATGCTCGCCGGCTACGCCGGGCTGGCCTCCATCGTCGGCTACCCCCTGGGGACCGACATCTTCGGGGCGTGGATCGTCGTCCACACCGTCGTCCCGCTCTCGATACCGGCCGCGGTCGGGCTCACCAGGGTGTACCGGTGGGGGCGGGCGGCCGCCCCGCGCGCGGACCCGGTCAGCGCAGCGCTGTTCGCCGGGCCGGCGCTCGTCCTCGCCTACGGAGCCGCGCGGCTCCTCGCGGCCGGGATCCCCGTCGCGCCTGCGAACCCCGTGTTCGACGTGACCTGGCTGCACGTCGGCGCGGTGGCAGTCCTGCTGGTCGCGGCCGGCCTCGTGATCCGGGGCGGGCGCTTCTACGCCGACACCGACACCGTACTGACGGGAGCGGTTGCCGGCCTGCTGGTGCTCACGACGCTGCAGGTGGGGGCCGTCGGCGTCGGCTCGGTCTACCAGGACTCCACCGCCCGGGAGAACGTCCTCGTCCAGTACGCCCAGCCCGCAGACGACCTGGAGCCGGTGGCCGACCGGCTCGCAGCCGTCGCCGCGGAAAACGGGGACGGCCCCGACATGGTGATCTACAGCGAATCCGACGAGAACTCCTTCGTCAGGCAGGCAGGCGAGGACCGCTACCCGCTCGTCTTCAGGCCGATCTGCACGAACTGGCCGGAGACGCTCCCGCTGAACTGGTATATGGTCTCCGCGGAGGCGACGGTCACCTGCGAGCGCCAGCAGTCCGGGGTCGTGAACCCGACGCCGACCGCCGAGTTGCTGACCGGCGAGGACGGCCCGCCACCCATCATTCTCGCCAAGGAGGGGCAACTCGACGACCTCGACCCGGACTTCGCGGCCCAGTACGAGCGCTCTGTCTACCGGATCCGCACCTACGGCTCGCAGGTCACTGTCCTCGTCCACGAGGACTGGCAGGGGTGAGCGCCGACGCGTGACGCTTAAGCGGGTCGGTGGGGAACCGGGCGGTATGTCACTGGGGTCGCCCGGGCCCGTCCTGGGTGTGGTCGGCGGCGGACAGCTCGGACGGATGCTCGGGGAGGCGGCCGGCCCGCTCGGCGTCGAGGTCGTGGTGTCGGACCCGACGTCGGACTGCCCGGCCGCCCCGGTCGTCCGCGACCAGGTCGTCGGCGACTTCGACGACGAGGCCGCCATCCGCGAGCTCGCCGAACGGGCCGACTATCTCACCTTCGAGATCGAACTCGCGGACCCCGACGCGATGGAGCGGGTGTCCGAGGCGACTGGGACGCCGGTCCACCCGGACCCAGAGACGCTGCGGGTCATCCAGGACAAGCTCGTCCAGAAGCGCCGGCTGCGGGAGGCCGGCGTGCCCGTCCCCGAATTCCGGGCGGTCGACACCGAGGAGGAGCTCCGCGAAGCCCTCGACGAACTGGGCTACCCGGCGATGCTCAAGGCCCGCGAGGGCGGCTACGACGGCCGGGGGAACGTCCCCGTCGAGTCCCCCGACGATGTTGCCGAGGCCTTCGGGGCCATCGACGGGCCGGCCATGGTCGAGGCGTTCGTCGACTTCGAGCGCGAGCTGGCGGTGATTGGTTGTCTGGGTGACGAGGAACGGGACACCTTCCCCGTGACCGAGACGGTCCACCGCGAGGAGATCCTCCGGGAGACCGTCTCGCCCGCTCGCGCATCCGAGACCGTCCGGGAGCGCGCCCGGGGAGTCGCCCGGGACGTGCTCGACGCGATGGAGGGGCGCGGCGTCTACGGGATCGAGCTCTTCGAGACTGGCGAGGGGGAGGTCCTGCTCAACGAGATCGCCCCCCGGCCGCACAACTCCGGGCACTGGACCATCGAGGGCTGTCACACCTCGCAGTTCGAGCAACACGTCCGGGCCGTCACCGGCCACCCGCTGGGGACGACCGAGCGCCGCGTCCCCACCGCGAGCGCGAACATCCTGGGCGACGTGGACGAACGCCAGCCCGCGACCCTCCGGGGGGTCGACGATGCACTGGCCCGCGACCGGCTCGCGCTGCACTGGTACGGCAAGCGGGAGGTCTACCGGCTCCGGAAGATGGGCCACGTCACGCTCCCCGCCGCCGGGAGCGAGGACCCGACGGCGGTGCTCGAGGCTGTGCGGGCAGCCAGGGACGGGTTGACCTTCCGGGCGTAGGTCGACGTTCCGGACGTAGCGTCACCTGGGGGCTCGCGAGAGTGGGAACGCTTACGGGCGCGACCGCCCCACGGTCGCCCATGACCGACGCCGTTCAGTCGCTGGTCGACCAGCTCCACGAGCAGGCGGCGATGGACCGTCCGGACGCCGAGACCCCCGAGATCGGCGTCATCATGGGCTCGGACTCCGACCTGGACGTGATGGCCGGCTCCGAGACGGGCCGCCCCGGGGCCTACGACGTGCTGACCGAACACCTCGGGTTCGCCGAACAGACCGACTACGAGGACCCGCCGGAGGCCCGCTTCACCTTCGAGACGTTCGTGGTCTCGGCCCACCGGACGCCCGACTTGATGTACGCCTACGCCGAGACGGCCGAGGCCCGCGGGCTCGACGTGGTCATCGCCGGCGCGGGCGGGAAGTCGGCAGACCTGCCGAACATGACCGCCTCCATCGCCTACCCGCTGCCCGTGGTCGGCGTGCCGGTCCAGGAGAAGTCCGTCGACTCGGTGATCGGGATGCCACAGGGTGCGCCGCTGGTCGCGGTCGACGCGGGCAAGTCGTTCAACGCGGCGCTGTCGGCCGTCCAGATACTCGCGCGCGGGCACGACGAACTGCGCGAGCGCCTCGTGGCGTACCACGAGGGGCTTCGCGAGGGGGTCGGGACGGCCTCGCGGGCCCTCCACGAGCGCGGGACGCCCGGCTTTCGCGAGCATCGCGGCGAGTAACCGGCTAGGTAGTCCGTCGCGGCGGTCGCGGGCGCTGGACGGGTCGGAAATGAATCCTTATATGGGGGCACTGCAAAGGGACGGACGATAGGAGCCACCGGTATGACAAACGCATGGATCGCCATCGGGGCACTCGCCGCAGTCGCCATCATCATCCCGCTGAGCATGATGCTGATCTCGTGGCTGATTCGGCCGAGCGTCCCGGAACAGGGAAAGCGCGCCACCTACGAGAGCGGTGAGATCCCGACGGGATCCAGCAGGTCGATCAAGTTCAACATCCAGTACTACATGGTCGCCCTGCTGTTCGTCGTCTTCGACATCGAGACGGTCCTGATCTTCCCGTGGACGGTCGCCTACAGCGACGCGATCGAGCAAGCGGGGCTGTTCAGGGCGCTGGTCCCGATGCTCGCGTTTATCGGGATCCTCGTCGTGGGACTCGCGTGGGCGTGGCGCAACGGCGCTGTCGAGTGGGTCCGCAGCGAGCGGGCCGAGGAACAGCGCGTCGAACGGACTGAACTATGAGTAAAAACGAACTCCACGATACGTTGGACCAGGCACAGAACACCCAGGAGGCGCGGATGGGCGAGGGCGTCGACAGCCGCTTCAACTCGAAACTCCGGGAGGCGTTCGGGTCGACCCCCTTCATCCTCACCAAGTTCGACAAGTTCATGAACTGGGTGCGGGGCTCGTCGATGTTCATGCTCCTCTTCGGGATCGCCTGCTGTTCCATCGAGATGATGCACACCTACGCGGTCAAACACGACCTCGACCGCTTCGGTGCCGGCGTCCCCCGCGCGTCGCCGCGGCAGGCCGACGTCATCATCGTCCCGGGAACCATCGTCTCGAAGTTCGCCCCCCGGATGAAGCGGGTCTACGACCAGATGCCCGAGCCCAAGTTCGTCGTCTCGATGGGCTCCTGTACCATCTCCGGCGGCCCGTTCCAGGAAGGGTACAACGTCATCAAGGGTGTCGAGGAGGTCATCCCCGTCGACATCCACGTCCCCGGGTGTCCGCCCCGCCCCGAGGCGCTGATCTACGGGATCGCCAAACTCCAGGAGCGGATCGCCAACGGCGAGACGGCGCCGGTGACGGTCAAACCGTACGAACTCGAACAGTTCGGCGACCTGGAGCAGGACGAACTCGTCACCAAGCTGGCCGACCAGGTCGACGAGGACGACCTCGTCATGCGGTACAACTGGGCGGATTCGGCATAACATGAGTCTCGAAGAACCACAGCAACCGGACGCGGGGGTAACGCCCGAGGGCGACCTCGACTACGACGAACTCGCGGACCTGCTCGGCGAGCGCGTGCTCGACCGGGAGGAACACGTCAACGCCGAGGGCTTTGTCATCCGCCCGGACGAGGTCGAGGAGACCCTCTCGACGCTGAGGACGGAGGCTGGCTTCGACCACTGCTCCTGTGTCACCGCACAGGACTACCAGGACCGCTACGAGACCATCTACCACCTCAAGAAGTACGACGACCCGACCCAGGAGCTGTCGGTCGTCGTGCCGACGACCCGCGACGACCCGACGAGCGAGTCCGCCGCGGGCGTCTACGACACCGCAAACTGGCAGGAGCGGGAGGCCTTCGACCTCGTCGGCGTCGACTACGAGGGTCACCCCGACCCCCGTCGGATCCTCCTGCCCGAGACCTGGCAGGGCCACCCCCTCTCCCAGGACTACAACCAGGACAAGCCACAGATCGTCCCGCTGCGCGAGCACGCCAACCCCGTCGAGGAGCGGACGGACGTGCCCCAGGAGTCCGACACGATGTTCATCAACATCGGGCCCCACCACCCCGCCACCCACGGCGTGCTCCACATCAAGACGACGCTGGACGGCGAGCAGGTCGCGGACGTCGACCCGGACGTCGGCTACCTCCACCGCTGCGAGGAGCAGATGTGCCAGCAGTCGACCTACCGCCACCAGATCATGCCCTACCCCGACCGGTGGGACTACATCTCGGCTGGCATCCTCAACGAGTGGGCCTACGCCCGCGCCGCCGAGGACCTGGCGGACCTCGACGTGCCGGAGTACGCCCAGGTCATCCGGACGATGTCCGCGGAGATGTGCCGGATCG
>JAZKSZ010000115.1:0-7318 GCA_036625795.1 Haloarculaceae archaeon | reverse complement strand
GGTATGCCATCGGGAGCGCTCGAGGACCAGGCGACGGAACCGGAGACCGACGACCCGCTCGTGTGGACGCGTGACCACACGCCGCTGCTGCAGTCGTTCGCCGAGGAGTTCGGCCGCGAACGGCCATTCGACGGGCTGACCGTGGCGGTGGCCTCGCACCTGGAGACCAAGACCGGCGTGCTCATCGAGACGCTCCGCGCGGCGGGCGCCGAGGTGCTCTTCACGCCCTCGGAGCCGCAGTCGACACACGGCGACGTGGTGCAGTTCCTGGACGCCCAGGACGGATACGAGGCGTTCGCCCGCGAGGGGATGAGCGACGAGGAGTTCGAGGAGGCCCAGCACGCCCTGCTGGAGCGGGAACCGGACATCATCCTCGACGACGGCTGTGAGCTGATCGCGAAGGTCCACGACGCCCACCCCGAGGTCGCCCGAAAGGTGCTCGCGGGCGGCGAGCAGACCACCGCCGGGATCACCCGGCTGGAAGCGATGGACCGCGAGGACGTCCTCGAGTTCCCGGTCTACGGCGTCAACGACACGCCGATGAAACACTTCTTCGACAACGTCCACGGCACTGGCGAGTCCGCGCTCGCGAACGTGATGATCACGACCAACGCGATGGTCGCGGGCAAGACCGCCGTGGTCGCCGGCTACGGCTACGTCGGCCGGGGCGTCGCCAGCAAGCTCCGGGCGCTGGGCGCCGACACCATCGTCACGGAGGTCGACCCCCGGCGGGCGCTGCAGGCCCACATGGACGGTCACCGGGTCACGAACATGGCCGCGGCCGCCGAGGAGGGCGACCTGTTCCTGACAGCGACGGGGAGCAGCGGCATCATCCGCGAGGAGCACTTCGAGCGGATGCAGTCGGGCGCGAAACTGGCAAACGCCGGCCACTTCGACGTGGAGATCGTCGTCGACGACCTGGCGGCGTTGGCCGAGCGCACGAGCGACCCCAAGGAGGGGGTGACGCGGTACCACCTGCCCGACGGCCGCCACATCGACCTGCTCGCGGAGGGCCGGCTCGTGAACCTCACCGGGCCCTACAGCCAGGGCCACCCCGCCGAGGTCATCGACATGACCTTCGCGATGATGTTCATGGCGGCCTACGACCTCTCGACCCGGCACGACGAGCTGGAGCCGGGGCTGTACAGCGTGCCCGACCGGGTCGACCGCGAGGTCGCCGAACGCAAGCTTGCGACCCTCGGGGCCGACATCGACGAGGTGACCGAGCGGCAGTCGGAGTACCAGGCGGACTGGCGCCACGGCGACCAGTTCTGACGCCCGCGCGGGTGCGGCGCCGTCCGGCCGCCTCCATTGCCGCGAGTGGTAATATATATCCGTTCCCCCCCCAACCCGTTGCCTATGGTATCGCGCCGTGACGTACTGAAGGCGAGCGGTGTCGGGCTGACAGTCGGGCTAGCAGGGTGCTCGGGGGGTCGCGGGACCGACGACGAAACGACTGATGACGGCGACGGCGGCGGTGGAGGTGGCGGTGGAGGCGGGGATGGCGGCGACACGCCGACCGGGACCGAGACCGAGAGCCAAACGCCGCTGCCGGGCGAGGACGTGAACGTCGGCGTGATCTACGCCCGCGGGGGCCTCGGTGACCAGTCGTTCAGCGACGCCGCCAACCGGGGGATCCGGCGGGCCAGGGAGGAGCTCGGTATCAGCTTCACCAACGCCGAGCCACAGAGCACGAGCGACTTCAACTCCTTCCAGCGGCGGTTCGCCGAGTCGACCGACCCCGACTACGACCTCATCGTCTGTGTCGGGTTCGAGCACGTCGCGCCGCTGCAGGAGAACGCGAACACCTACTCCGACCAGCAGTGGGCACAGCTGGACGCGGTCGTCGACCGGTCGAACGTCGAGAGCTGGGTCTACGCCGAGGAACAGGGCTCCTACCTCGTCGGGCAGTCCGCCGCACAGCTCTCGACGATGGAGTTTTCGGCGGGTCCGAGTGCGACGGACCCGTCGAACACGGTGCTGGGGTTCGTCGGGGGCATCGAGGCGCCGGTCGTGCAGGCCTTCGAAGCCGGCTTCCGGGCCGGAGCGAAATCCGTCGACTCCGGGTTCGAGGTCCTGTCGAGCTACGTCGGGGACTTCTCCAGCCCCGGCGTGGCAGAGGAGACCGCCCAGTCGATGATCGACCAAGGCGCGGACGTGCTCTACCACGGCGCCGGCGCCGGCGGGGTCGGGGTGTTCCGGGCCGCACAGAACAACGGCGTGTTCGCCTTCGGCGCCGACAGCCGCCAGTCCGAGACCGTCCCCGACTTCGCCAACGTCATCCTCGGCTCGATGGTCAAAGGCGTCGACACTAGCGCGTTCCGCGCCGTCGAGCACGTCGTCAACGACAACTTCCAGGGCGGCAACACCTTCGAACTCGGCGCCGGCGAGGGTGGGTTCGAGCTCATCTGGAGCGACAGCATCGGGACGGAAGTACCCCAGGAGGTCAAGGACGCGGTCGTCGCCACCAAAGAGGAGCTCGCCGCGGGTAACATCGACGTGCCGGCCACGCCCTCCTGACCGGGGCGTCCGCCGCACCAACCGGGCGGCCACTTCGACGCTGCGACCCGGCTACGGACTCACCAACAATGGATACGGCAGTCAGCCTGTCGGGCATCACGAAACGGTTCGGGGACGTCGTCGCGAACGACGACGTGGACATGACCGTCGAGCGCGGCACCGTTCACGCCCTGCTCGGCGAGAACGGGGCCGGCAAGACCACCCTGATGAACGTCCTCTACGGCCTCTACGAGCCGAGCGCCGGCGAGGTGCGGGTGGACGGCGACCCCGTCGAGTTCGACTCCCCGCAGGCGGCTATCGCGGCCGGGGTCGGGATGATCCACCAGCACTTCATGCTGGTCGAGCCGATGACCGTCCGGGAGAACATCGCGCTCGGCTGGGAGCCGGTCGCCCATGGGGGGCTGAAGACCGACGACGCCCGGATCGACAGAGAGGTGCGCGAACTGAGCGAGCGCTACGGGCTCGGGCTGGCCGACGACCTGGGAACGCCGGTCGAACAGCTCAGCATGGGCGCCCGCCAGCGGGTCGAGGTGCTCAAGACCCTCTTCCGGGGGGCCGACGTGTTCGTCTTCGACGAGCCGACGGCCGTGCTCACCCCCCAGGAGGTCGAGGAGCTGTTCGGCATCTTCGAGCAACTGACCGCGCAGGGCGGGACGATCATCTTCATCACCCACAAGCTGGGTGAGGCGCTGACCGCCGCCGACGAGATCACCGTCCTCCGGGACGGCCGGCGCGTCGACACCGTCGACGCCGCCGACACCACCCGGGAGGAGTTGGCGGAGATGATGGTCGGCCGGGAGGTACTGCTCGCGGTCGACCGCGGGGCTCGGAGCGGGGGGAGCGGGGCCGTCCGGCTGGCCGTCGAGGACCTCGCGGTCGACGACGACCGCGGCGAGCAGGCGGTCCACGGGGTCGACCTCGCGGTCCATGACGGGGAGATCGTCGGCATCGCGGGCGTGGATGGCAACGGCCAGGGGCCGCTGGTCGAGGCCGTCACCGGAGTCCGCGACGCCGAGGCGGGCACGGTCCGGTTCGGCGAGGAGGACGTGACCGGGCTGTCCCGCCGGGAGCGGCTGGCCCGCGGGCTGGCACACGTCCCGAGCGACCGCCAGGAGCAGGCGCTCGTACTCGATTTCGACCTCGTGAGCAACGCCATCCTGGGCAGCCAGCACCGCGAGCCGTTCGGGGGTGGGGGCAGCATCGACTGGGCCGCCGCCCGCGACCACGCTGGGGCCATCGTCGAGGAGTACGACGTGCGCCCGCCGGACCCCGACGCGACCGCACGGTCGCTGTCCGGCGGCAACCAGCAGAAGTTCGTCGTCGGCCGGGAGCTGTCCCGGGACCCGGACGTGGTCGTCGCCGCCCACCCGACCCGCGGGGTCGACATCGGGAGCAAGGAGTTCATCCACGAGCAGCTGCTCGCGATGCGCGAGCGGGGCGTCGCCGTCCTCCTCGTCTCGGCGTCGCTCGACGAGGTGCTCCAGCTCTCGGACCGGGTCGCCGTGATGTACGAGGGGGCGTTCGTCGACGTGGTCGACCCCGATACCGTGACCGAGGAGCAACTGGGGCTGTTGATGGCCGGCGAGCGCCCCGAAGAGCCGGCGGAGGCCGGACGATGAGCGGGGTCCCGGCGCGGCTGCGCCGCCTGCTCCGGCGGGCCGCGGCGCTGTCCGGGTTCCAGCGGGTGCTGGTCAGCGCCGCGGCCGTGGTCGCCGCGCTGGTCATCGGCGGGTTCGTGGTGCTCGGCTCCGGGTACGTGGCCAGCTGCCGCGAGCCAGCGCTGTACCTGTTCGGGACGAGCTTCTGTTTCGACCCGGTCGAGGTGTACGCCGCGATGTACCAGGGGGCCTTTGGCACCCAGACCAACCAGGCGCTGACGCTCCAGCGGACGACCCTGCTCGTGTTCACCGCCCTCGCCTTCGCCATCCCGTACCGCGCCGGCCTCTTCAATATCGGGGCCCAGGGGCAGTTCGTCCTCGCGGCGCTGGGGACGACGGTTACGCTGCTGTGGCTCGGCCCCCTGGTCTCCGGCGGCCCGCTCGCGACGGCGGTGCTGGTTCCGGCGGGGTTGGTCGCCGGCGCCCTCGTCGGGGCGCTGTACGGCCTGTTGCCGGGCGTGCTGAAGGCCCGCTACGGCACCAACGAGGTCATCTCGACGCTGCTTCTGAACTTCATCGCTACCGCGGTCGCCATCGTCCTGGTCAAGCGCTTTTTCGACAACCCGGACATCCAGGGGACCGTCACCCGCTCGATCCCCGAGGCGGCGGTGCTGAAGCCGTGGCTGTTCCCGACGGGTTCGCGCTTCTCGGTGGCGGTGCTGGCGGGGACGCTGCTGCTGGTCGCCGGGTTCTGGTGGCTGCTCAACCGGACGACGCTGGGGTACGACATCCGCGTGCTGGGGCGCCAGCGGGCCGCGGCCGTCTTCGGCGGCGTCGACGCCGCCCGGACGACGGTGCTGTCGATGACCATCGCCGGCGCCGTCGCCGGCCTCGGCGGCGCCCTCTACGTGATGATGGTGGTGGGTCGGTGGCAGACCGGCGTCCCGCCGCTCGGGTTCGACGGGATCGCCGTCTCCGTGCTCGCCGGCAACAACCCCCTCGCGCTGGTGCCGTCGGGGGTTCTCTTCGGCGCGCTCCAGAGCGGCGGGCTGGCGATCAACTTCCAACTCGGCATCCCGCGGGACCTCGTCGAGGTGCTCCGCGGGTTGGTCATCCTGCTGGTGGCGACGCCGGAGCTGTTCCGGATTCTCGGCCGGACGCTCCGGCGCCGGGGCCGGCTCCAGCCGACAGGAGGTGAGACCGGATGACCGCCGTGCAAACCGCCCGGCGGTGGGTGTTCGGGGCCGCCGCCGTTCTCGCGGTCCTCGCGGCCCTGCGGCTGGTCGTGCCCGGCGGGTCCGTCCCCGGGCGGATGCTGGGGGCCGTGCTGGACGTGGGCTATGCTGGCTCCGTGTTGCGCCTGACCGTCCCCATCGCCTTCGCCGCCCTCGGCGGTATCTTCGCCGAGCGGGCCGGGATCATCAACATCGGCATCGAGGGCTTTCTCATCGTCTCGGCGCTGGCGAGTGTCATCGTCGCCCGGCGGCTCCCGTGGGCGGGCATCACCGGACCGACGGCGCTGTGGCTGGCCTTTGTCGCCGGCGTTCTCGTGAGTACGCTCGTCGCGGCGGTGTTTGCCGTCCTCACCGTCCGGTACCGGTCGAACCAGGTCATCGCCGGGCTGGCGGTGTGGCTGGTCGCGCTCGGGCTCGCGCCCTTTATTACGCTGACGCTGTTCGACAGCTCCAGCCCGACGATCGCCACGCTCGGGACGTGGCCGATACCGGTACTCTCGCAGATACCCGTCGTCGGGCCGGTCCTGTTCGACGCCTCGCCGGTCGTCTACATGATGCTGGTGGCGACGCCGCTGGCGTGGTACGCCCTGCGGTACACGCGGCTCGGGCGGCGGGTCCGGGCCGCCGGCGAGAACCCGAAGGCGCTCGACACCGCCGGTGTGAGCGTCTCGCGGGTCCGCTACGCCGGCGTCCTCATCTCGGGCGTGCTGGCCGGGATCGGTGGCGCCGGCTTCACAGTCGGCCAGTTGGGGACCTTCGTCGCCGTCGGACAGACCAGCATCGGCGGCCGGGGCTTTCTCGGCATCGTCGCCTACCTCTTTGGCAACTACAACCCCCTCGCGGCCGTCGGCGGCGCGATGCTCTTTGCCGGCTTCGATTCCCTGCAGTTGCGCCTCCAGCAGATCGGCGCGCTCGACGTCCCCTCGGAACTGTTCGGGATCCTCCCGTTCGTGGTCGTCCTCGTGACCATCACGCTGGTCCGCCGGACCCGCGTCCCCTCGGCGCTGGGCGAGCCATACGACGGGGAGGAGTGAACCGGCCGGGGCCCCCGAGGGGCCGCGGCGGTTCCGGCACGGTCGCGCGCGCCGCGGGGCCGACCGGTCAGACCGCAGGCGGCTCGACTTCTTCGTCGGCGGCCTCGCGCCACGACCGTGTCGGCTCCCACCCCAGGAGGTCGCGGGCCTTCGTCGTGTCGTAGGCGGCGGCGTCGCCCTCGACAGTGCAGTCGGCGGGCAGGTCGCCGTAGAACTCCTCGACGAGGTCCGTGAGCGGGCGACCGAGTGCGTTGTCCGGGCCGGCACAGTTGACGGCCTCGTGCCCACTCACGTCCGCCTCCAGGGCCGCCTCGACCATGTCGACCACGTCCCGGACGTCGACGTACGACCAGAAGTTGCCCGCCCCGGCCGCGATGTCGTCGACGTACTCGGGGTCCCGGCAGGGATAGACGCCGGGTTCCTGGATCCAGGTGGGCCGCAGCGAGACGACCGGCACGCCCTCGCGCCGGGCGACGGTCTCGCCCGCCTCCTCGGTGACGACCTTCGAGAGGCCGTAGGGGTCCTCCGGGCGCAGCGGGTGCTCCTCGGTGACCGGCAGGGACTCCGGCAGTGGTGTCTCCTCCGCGAAGAAGAAGCCGTAGGCCCCGTCCGAGGAGGCCTGCACCACGCGGGCGCCGACCCGGCCGGCCGCCGTGAGGACCGCGTGGGCTGCAAGCGTGTTGTTGCGGTAGAGGTCGACGCCGGGGTGCTGGCCGGCGACGGGGATCGCCGCCCAGTGGACGACCGCATCCGGCTCCAGGGCGGTGAACGCGTCGAAGACGCCGCCGGCGTCGGTCAGATCGAGCGCCAGGTAGTCGACTTCGGAGTGCCCCTCCCCCTCCTCCGGTAGCGCCCGGTCGAGGCAGGTGACTGCGTGGTCGGCGGCGAGGCGGTCGACGACCCAGCGTCCCGTCTGCCCGCGCCCGCCGGT
>JAZKSZ010000114.1:0-7395 GCA_036625795.1 Haloarculaceae archaeon | reverse complement strand
TCTCGGACGACTCGGTCTGTTCGTCGGCCTGTTCCACGTCCTCGACGCCCTGCAGTTCCTCCGGCAGGGCCTCGGGGTCCTCGACCCGCACGGCGAGCGCGCGGACCTGCCCGTCGGCCTTCCCGATGAGCTCCGGCAGGACGTCGGGGTCCTCGATGGCAGCCTGCAGTCCCAGGCTCTTGGCCTCGCCACTCGCCTTCGCCAGCAGCGCCGGCAGCGTCGAGGCGGTCGGGAACTCCGCGTTGAGCGCGAGATTGCGCGCCCGCGCAGCGGCGGCCTCCACGTCCGCCCGGTACTCGTCGACGTCGATCTCGAGGTCCTCGGGCTCGAAGAGCACGCCCTCGGCGACGACGCCGCGCAGGTCCAGCCCGACCTCCTTGGGCTCGATACCCAGCTCCGAGAGGACGTTCGCGAGGTCGGCCGAGACCTCGCCGCCGGCCTCCAGAACGGTCGAGTCCTCGAGCACCCTGATCGAGCCGTCCTCGATCCGGGCGTTCGCGCCGACGGTCTGGAGTTCGCCGACGAAGGGACCCGGGTCCATGCCCGTGTCGCCCTCGGAAATGACGATGTCGTTTGGCGCGACCTCGCCCGCGTTGATCGGTGCGGAGGTCTTCGAGGCTTCCAGCTGCTGGTAGAGCCCGAAGGGGTTCTCGTTGGTGCCGACCAGGCCGACCTGCCCGCTCACGTAGCCCGGCAGTTCGTCGAGGCCGGCCGCCTCGAGCGCGCGCACCAGGAGGGTGTTCCGGGAGACCCGGATCTCGGCCGTGCCGTGCAGGTCACGGCGCATGTCCTGGAGCTGGCGGCTCGGGATGCCAGTGATGTCGATGACGCCGACGCTCTCGTAG
Source organism: Haloarculaceae archaeon (assembly GCA_036625795.1). Taxonomy (GTDB): domain Archaea; phylum Halobacteriota; class Halobacteria; order Halobacteriales; family Haloarculaceae; genus Salinirussus. The sequence goes on along the minus strand of JAZKSZ010000114.1, from coordinate 6,550 downwards.
CGGTCGAGGAAGTCGGCGAGGTCGTCGACCTCCTGCCGTTTCCACTCGGGGATGGCCTCGGTCTTGCGCTCGCTCTCTGCGCTCATTGGGCAACCTCCACGGCCGGGCCCATGGTCGTCTTCACGTAGACGGAGTCGACGTTCATCGGGCCCTTCTCGAGGTCGGCGTGGAGCCGCCTGACGATGACGTCGATGTTGTCGGCGATCTCCTCGGCGGACATGTTCTCGGCACCCACGCGGGTGTGGAACGTCCGCCGGTCGCCGCTGCGGACCTGCACGGAGTTTTTCAGCCGTTCGACCTGTTCGACGATGTCGTCGTCGGGGCTGACGGGCTCGGGCATCTTCCCCCGGGGGCCGAGGACGGTCCCCAGGTAGCGCCCGATGTCCTGCATCAGCGCCTCCTCCGCGAGGAAGAAGTCGGTCCGCTCGGCCAGGTCCTTGGCCGCGTCGTCGTCGTCACCGAGGTCCTCGAGCTCGTCGGGGCTGAGCACCTCGTCGGCGGCCTCCTCGGCACGGACCGCGGTCTCGCCGTCGGCGAAGACCACGATCGACGTCTCCTGGCCGGTCCCCTCCGGCAGTACGATACTCTCGTCGATACGGTTCGATGGGTCGTTGAGGTCGATGTCACGCAGGTTGACTGCGAGGTCTACCGTCTCACGGAAGTTCCGTGGCGGGGCATCCTCGAGTGCGCGCGAAACCGCCTCCTCTATCTCCTGGTCTGCCATTGTTCACCTCCGTAGTGCGCCGATGGCTCCTACGGGTCAGTGAAACAGGCCTACGCCTGTCTCGTCCGTGTCCATGCCCACGCGGAATTTAAACCCGTCGAAGGCTCGTCAGCCCGTCTGGCGGAAAAGCGAGCCTCGTCAGTGGCTCAGGCCGCCGCCTCCTCCGCAAACACGCCGAAAAGCTCCCTCCGGTCGCGTTTCGAGCCGTTCGGAGCCTACGCTGGCGCTTCGGCTTCGAAGACACCGGCGGACCCACGCCGTTCGCCTGTCGAGCCTTCGCTTCGCCGGCCTCGGCTACGCCTCGGCCGCCTCAGCGAAGGCGTCGTCGTACTCGCCGGCGTCGATCTTCTCCTTGAACTCGCGGGGGTCCTCGCCCTCGATGGTCACGCCCAGGGAGGTGCAGGTGCCGACGACCTCCTTGGCGGCGTTTTTCAGGTCGTAGGAGAGCAGGTCGGGGTGTTTCTGTTCGGCGATCTGGCGGACCTGGTCGACGCTCAGGTCGGCGACGAAGTTCGTCTGGGGTTCGCCGCTGCCGGTCTCGAAGCCGGCCTCGTCCTTGATGAGTTCGGCGGTCGGCGGGACGCCGACCTCGATGGAAAAGGAGCCGTCGTCCTCGTACTCGATGGTGACGGGGACCTCGGTGCCGTCGAACGCCTCGGTCCGGTCGTTGATCTCCTGGACGACCGCCTGCACGTCCACCGGCGTCGGGCCGAGCTCCGGGCCCAGCGGCGGGCCGGGGTCGGCCTGCCCGCCGGGGACGAGTACCTCGATGGTTTCAGCCATACTCACTGGTCCGTCGGGGCGCGTTTAAGGATTTCTGTACGCGGCGGAGAGAGCGTGAGACGGAGCGTGTCACGCGACGGTGACGCCGTTGCGGGCCAGAAAATCGGACACCGCCTTGATCTCCACGGGGCTGCCGATGATGCGGACCCGCGAGTCCTCCTCCCGAACGGTGACGGTGAACCGGTCCTCGAGGGCGCCGTCGAACCCGTCCATCGCCGACCTGGGGAGGAGGATCTGCGTGCTGTCGCGGAGACGGGCCGCGTCTGTCATGGTCGATGATCCCGACGCTCGTCGTATTAGTGTATCGAAACAATCCGACCCGGGGCGGACGGAAGCGCTTTTCCCCGCCGGCGGCCGACAAGCAGTCGATGGGCCTCGAGGAGGAGATCGAGGAGCTCGAACAGGAGATCGCCGAGACTCCCTACAACAAGTCGACCGAGCAGCACATCGGTCGGCTGAAGGCCAAACTCGCCGAGAAAAAGGAGCAATTCGAGCAGCGGCAGTCCTCCTCCGGCGGCGGCCCCGGCTACGCCGTCGAGAAGACCGGCGACGCCACCGTCGCACTCGTGGGGTTTCCCAGTGTCGGCAAGTCCACCCTGTTGAACGCCCTCACGAATGCCGACAGCGACGTCGGCGCCTACGAGTTCACCACGCTCGACGTCAATCCGGGGATGCTCAAGTACCGCGGCGCGAACATCCAACTGCTCGACGTTCCCGGCCTCATCTCGGGGGCCGCCAGCGGCCGCGGCGAGGGCCAGGAGGTCCTCTCGGTGATCCGGACCGCCGACCTCGTCATCTTCATGCTCTCGGTGTTCGAGATCCAGCAGTACGACCGGCTCCGCGAGGAGCTCCGGAAGAACAAGATCCGCCTGGACACCGAGCCGCCGCGGGTCTCCGTCCGCAAGAAAGCCAAGGACGGCATCTCGGTCACGGCGAGCGTCGACCTCGACCTGGACGAGGAGACCGTCAAGGGCGTGCTCCGGGAGCGGGGCTTCGTCAACGCCGACGTGACCATCGGCGAGCAGGTGGACATCGACCGGCTGATCGACGGCGTGATGGACAACCGCGTCTACCTCCCCTCCATCGTCACCGTCAACAAGGTCGACCTCATCGAGCGCGACTACCTCGACACCGTCCACGAGCAGCTCCGTGAACGGGGGATCGACCCGGAGGAGGCCGTCTTCATCAGCGCCGAGGAAAACAAAGGGCTCGGTGCCCTCAAGGAGCATATCTGGGAGGAACTCGGTCTGATCCGGGTGTACATGGACAAGCCCGGCCGGGGGGTCGACGAGGAGGAACCGCTCGTGTTGCGGGAGGGCGACACCGTCGACGACGCCTGCCACAAGCTCGGGGGCAGCTTCGAGGAGCGCTTCCGGTTCGCCCGCGTCACTGGCCCGAGCGCCAAACACGACGAACAGCAGGTCGGTCGCGACCACGAACTCGCCGACGAGGACGTGCTCCGGATCGTCACCCGGAAGTGACGGCATGGACAGCAAGAACAGGTACCGCCGGCTGCTCGTCTACGCCGCGTGCTTTCTGGTCCCCTGGTCCGTGGTGAACGCCCGCGGGGTGGTGACCCTCGTCTTCCCCTTCGGCCTGTTGAATTTCGCGCCCCTGGAGCTGACGGACGTCGTCTCCTTCGCCACGGTCTACAGCCGTGGCCTCCCGGACTTCCTGCTCGGCTGGCCGGTCGGTGTCGGCCTCTACCTGGCGGGGCTCGCGAGCGTCCTCTCCGGACTGGCCTTCGACCGCGAGGACCCCCGGCTCACTGCGGGACTGTTCGTCTTCGCCGGCGTGACCCAGGTCACGCTCGTGCTCGGGTTCTCCCGGCGGGCCGGCACGACCGCCGTCCCCGTCGGGGCGGTCCTCCTGTGGTTCGCGGTCTGGTGGTTCGACTGGCCGGCCATCCGGCGGACGCTCTCCGTCGAGGGGTCCTGAGGGACAGCCGGTGGCCACCCTGACCGGCTGCGGCGCCTGCCGCCCGGGGCGGGTCGGACAGTTTTTTGCGGGCCCCGGACCTACCGCGTGACGTATGAACGACTACCTGCTCGACCACGTGATGATGCGCGTCGAGGACCTCGAGGCGTCGCTCGACTGGTACACCACGCACCTGGGCTACGAGGAGGCCGGCCGCTGGGAGGCCGACACCTTCACCAACGTCTTCCTGCAGGCGCCGGGCACCCACGACGACGGCGCCCTGCTGGAACTCACCTACAACCACGACGGCCGGACCTACGACATGGGCGACGCCTGGGGGCACATCGCCGTCCGGTGTGAGGACGTCTACGACGCCTACGAGGAACTGCTGGACAGCGGCGTCGAGGACTACCGCGACCCCGACTCCTGTGGCGGCTCCTACGCCTTCGTGAAGGACCCCGACGGCCACGAGATCGAGGTCGTCGAGCGCGACCACGGCGCGACGTACAGCCTCGACCACACCATGGTCCGCGTCGAGAACGCCGACGAGGCCATCGGCTGGTACACCCGGAAGTTCGACTACGAGCTGTTCCGCCGCGAGGAGTTCGACGACTTCGCGCTCTATTTCCTCAAGCCCGGCGACGCCCCCGACGAGGCGATGTCGATGGAGCTGACCTACAACTACGACGGGCGTAGCTACGACCTGGGCGACGCCTGGGGCCACGTCGCGGTCCGGGCCGACGACCTCCACGGGTCCTGGGAGGAACTCATGGGTCGTCACGCCGAGGACTACCGCGACCCCGAGAGCTGCAACGACATGTACGCCTTCACCAAGGACTGCGACGGCCGGGAGATCGAGGTCGTCACGCGGTAACGCCGGCCCGTCACTGGCCCTGCCGCCAGGCAGTCGCCTCAGTCTGGCCCGCCGACGTCTTCGGGTAGCCCGCCGAAGGCCGCAAGCGCCTCCCGCTCCAGGGGATGGAGTTCCCCGGGGAGGACGAGCATGTGCAACGGCGGGCCAAAGTCCCCGTCGGCGAGGGGTTCCAGCCGGTCGGCCCGGACCGTCGGGTCGTCGCTGCCGGCCTGCCCGACCACGACGCCCGGACCCGAGAGGCCAGCATCGGCGAGCAGGCCGGCCGCGTGGTCACCGGTCATGTAGCGGTCCTCGTGTCCTTCCGTACCCGCTCCCAGGCCGCCACCGGGGTCGTGTCCCTTGTCCCGGTCGATATCCAGGTAGACCAGGGTGTGCAGCCCACGTTCGCGGTTGTCCCGAACCGTGTCGAGGACGCTGTCGGGGACGCCCTCGCCGCCGTGGGAGGACGCGAAGGGGAGCGTGGTAGCCTTCCCGAAGCGGTAGTTCTGGAGGCCGGTCAGCGAGGCCGCCGCCGTGCTCGCAGTCGTCCCGTGGATCACCCGGGTCGCGACCCCGCGCTCGTGGGCGCGTAACCGGAGGTCGGCGTGGGTTGTCGATACCATCGGGTCCCCGCCGGTCAGGAAGACCGCGTCGCCCGCCGCGGCGGCGTCCAGGATGGGGGCAGGGTCGCGCTCGACGCCCGCCCGGTCCCGGACCTCGATATCGACGCCGTGGGTTGCTTCGAGGTCCGCGATGGTCGTTCCAGCCAGCCGGCTGGTGTAGAACTCGGCGAACACCCGGTCGGCTCCCCGAACTGCGTCCCGGCCCCGGACCGTGACCGAGCGGTCGTCGTACAGCCCCAGGCCGACGAAGGTGAGCATGTCCACACTCCCGCCGAGAACGGGATAAGTCGTGTGCCCGTGACCGCAAGGCTGGAGCCAACGGACCTCGCTGTGCGGCGTCGGCCGCCCTCGCCGCACTCAACCGGCATCTGCCGAGGGGGCTCACACACTCACCGTCTGCGTGCTGCAGCGGGCTGGCGCCGCTGCTCGACGTGCTCCGTCTCCGGTTTTTCGCCGTTGCATCGTCATCCTTACCGCCCGCCGTCGCCCAGTGTGCGTATGGTCCACTGCGTGCGCGTCGCCCGCGAGGACGGCGAGGCGGCCCGCCAGCGCCTCGCCGAGCGCGACGTCGTGGACGGGAGCCACGAGATCGTCGCCGAGGACGGCACGCTCTACATCCCCGTCACCGATCCCACTGCGGTCCCCGAGACGTTCGAGGTGGTCGACCGCGACCTCCCCCGCCGCGAGACCGAGACGATGCCCGCCGACCTGCTCGACTTCGAGCCCTCCTACGAGCGGCTCGGCGACATCGCCATCGTCGACGAGGACGACCACGACCGGGCGCGCGAACTGGCCGACGCCATCGTCGCGTCGGCGCTGCCCGTCGAGACTGTTCTCAACCGGGCCTCGAAGGTCCGCGGTGAGACGCGTGTCCGCGACTGGGAGGTGCTCGCGGGCGAGGGGACCGAGACCGTCCACCGGGAGTACGGCCACGAGTTCGCAGTTGACCTCGCGGAGGTCTACTTCTCGCCACGGCTGGCCACCGAGCGCCACCGCGTGGCCGAGCAGGTGACCCCCGGCGAGCGCGCGTTCGACATGTTCGCCGGCGTCGGTCCCTTCGTCGTCCCCTTCGCTGCCCGCGGCGCGGAGGTCGTCGGCGTAGACATCAACGACACCGCCATCGAGTACCTCCGGGAGAACGCCCGTCGGAACGGCGTCGCCGACCGGGTGACCGCCATCCACGGGAACGTCCGAGACGTAGTCTCGGGCTCGTCACGAGCACAGCGAAGTGACGGTGTCCGAGATGTTGCGGCCGACTACGCCGGCTGGGCCGACCGGCTGGTGATGAATCTCCCCCACAGCGCCGACGAGTTTCTTGAGACGGCGGTCGCGCTCGCCGGTGACGACGCCGTCGTCCACTACTACGACATCCAGGGCGAGGACGACCCCTACGGCCCCGGCGAGGCCGCCATCCGGGAGGCCGCCGCACCCGAGTACGACGTGGCCGTCGAACGACGCCACACCGTCCGGTCGTACGCTCCCCACGAGCTGAACGTCGTGCTCGACGTCCGGCTGTCGCGGTGACGGGATTCGCAATTCTTATTGCGCGTATCTACCCAAGCACAGAGTACGCGCCGGTGTAGCTCAGACTGGCTAGAGCGATTCCTTCGTAAGGAATAGGCCGAGGGTTCAAATCCCTCCACCGGCTCT
>JAZKSZ010000113.1:0-7434 GCA_036625795.1 Haloarculaceae archaeon | reverse complement strand
AAGAACGAACTCGACTGCGAGGTCGTGACCGCAAGTTCCGACTAGCTCTCCTCGCCGGGTTCCTCCGGGACCGGCGGCTCGCGCGCCGCCGGCCCGCGGTCGCCGTCGACTGCGGGCTCGGACCCCGCGGGCCCGCCCGTGGCGACGTTGAGCTGCCCGCTGGTCTCGTCGAACACCAGGTGCGAGTGGGGGTAGGCGACCTCGATGTCGGCGTCGGTCTCCTCCAGTGCGGCCCAGACCTCCTCCTGGACCCGCGAGCGGATGGTCAACAGTTTGTAGGGCTCCTTGGCCCAGTAGCGCAGCCGGAGGTTGACCCCGTTGTCGGCGTAGGCCTCGATGTAGCAGGTTGGTGCGGCGGGGTAGCGGGCGGCCCCCACCCGGATCCGCGGGCCGCCCTCGATGACGACGTCGACGTTGCGGGCGGCCCGTTCGATGAGTTCCCGGGCCGCCGGGATGTCGCTCTCGTAGGTCACCAGCACGTCCAGCGCCAGCCGCGTCCGGGTGTCCTCCGCGGAGTAGTTGGTGACGTCCCGGTCGCGGATGGTCCCGTTCGGGATGACGAGGAAGGTGTTGTCCAGCGTGAACATCTTGGTGTACCGGAGGGTGATGTCGTCGACGAACCCCCTGGTCCCGTCGTCGAGTTCGATCATGTCGCCGATCTCGTAGGGCTGGTCGGCCAGCAGGAAGACGCCGCTGATGAAACTGCCCACGATCGGCGCGAGGATGACCCCGACGACTGCCGAGAACACTGTCACCGACAGCGCGATGCTCCCGAGGTCGAAGCCGTTGATCCGCAGAACGGTAAAGAAGCCGAGCAGGTAGACGGTCAGCCGGAGCCCCCGAAGCGCCGTCCGCGTCAGGCTGGGGCGCTCGAACCGGCGGGCGATCCGCCGGCCGAACAGCCTGACCACCAGCCGGGCCAGCACCCACGACAGGACGACCACCAGCACCGAGGCGATGAAGGGGAGCACCCACTCGGGGACCCACTCCGGGAACCAGGACGGCTGGACCAGCCCCTGGAGTGGGACCGCCGGCACCGACACCGGTGCCGAGGGGGGTGTGACCGCCAGGATGGACGCTCCCTCCGGTGTGGCGGTCTGTGGCATGCATCACAGACTTGCCGGCCCGGAAATAAGGGTTGTCCTGTCGGGACAGGCGGCCTCCAGTCCGTGCCCGCTACTCCCGCTCGTCCGGACGCCGCCCTTTTTCGCGCCACCGGCGTACGCGGAGTCATGCGCAACGCCAAGATCGTCTGTACCCTCGGCCCGGCGTCGGACTCGCGGTACACGATCCGCCGGCTTGCCGACGCCGGGATGAGCGTCGCCCGGCTGAATGCGAGCCACGGCACGCCCGAGGAGCGGGCGACGGTGCTGGAGCGGGTCCGGGCAGTGGACGCGGCGACCGGGACGTCGCTGGCGTCGATGGTCGACCTCCAGGGCCCGGAGGTCCGCACCGCCGCGACGGACCAGCCGGTGACGCTGGCCGACGGCGCGACGGTGCGGTTCGTGGAGGGCGAGGGGGTCGACGGCGAGCGGGTCGGGCTCACGCACCCGTTGACGGGCGTCTCGGCGGGCGACGCGGTGTTGCTCGACGACGGGCGGATCGAGACCACAGTGACCGACGTCGACGGGACGACGGTGACCGCCACCGTCGACAGCGGCGGCGAGTTGGGCTCGCGGACCGGGGTGAACGTCCCCGGGGTCGACCTGGACCTCGCGACGGTCACGGAGGCGGACCTGCGGGAGATCGAGGTCGCCGTCGAGGGCGACGCCGACCTGGTGGCGGCGAGTTTCGTCCGGAACGCCGCGGACGTGCTGGCCGTCGAGGAGGCCATCGCAGCCCACGGCGTCGAGATCCCCGTCGTCGCCAAGGTCGAGCGCGAGGTGGCCGTCGAGAACATCGACGGGATCGTCGACGCGGCCTACGGCGTGATGGTGGCCCGCGGCGACCTCGGCGTCGAGTGCCCGATGGAGGAGGTACCGGTGATCCAAAAGCGGATCATCCGCACCTGCAACCGGACGGGGACGCCGGTGATCACCGCGACGGAGATGCTCGACTCGATGGTCCACGAGCGCCGGCCCACCCGCGCGGAGGCCTCGGACGTGGCCAACGCGGTGCTCGACGGCACCGATGCGGTAATGCTGTCCGGCGAGACCGCAGTCGGTGACCACCCCGTCACCGTCGTGGAGGCGATGGACCGGATCGTCGAACACGTCGAGACCTGCGAGGAGTACGCCGAGCGCCGCGAGAGCAGCCTCCCGGTCGCCGACGAGACCAAGACCGACGCGCTGGCGCGGTCGGCGCGCTTTCTCGCGCGCGACGTCGGCGCGAGCGCGGTCGTCGCAGTCACGGAATCGGGCTACACTGCGCTGAAGGCCGCGAAGTACCGCCCCGAGGTGCCGGTGGTCGCGGCGACGCCCGAGGAGGCGGTGCGGCGACGCCTCGCGCTCTCCCGGGGGGTGACCGCCGAGCACGTCCCGCTGGCCGGCGGCGGCGTCGAGGACGTCATCGAGCGGTCCGTCGAGGCGGCCATGGCGGCCGGTGCCGCCGACAGCGGCGACACCGTCGTCGTGCTGGCGGGGATGATGACCGACCTGGAGGAGTGGACCACCGACGTCGTGAAGGTCCACGTCGCCGCCGAGACGCTCGCGACCGGTCGTGGGGCCGTCAGGGGTCGCGCCGCGGGCCCGGTCGCCCGCGCGCCCGACGGAGACCTGACGTGCGTCCCCGACGGCGCGGTGCTCGTGCTCGACGCCTCCTTCGACGCGGAGTTCGACGGGGACCCCGGGCGGCTGGCGGCGGTCGTCACCGAGCGTCCCGGGATGACCAGCTACGAGGCGATGGTCGCCCGCGAAACCGGCCTCCCGCTGGTCAGCGGTGCGGCCCTGTCGGTCCCGGCGGGCACCACCGTCACTGTCGACGGCGAGCGGGGTGTGGTGTACGACGGCGACGTTCGCGAGACGCGCAAGGGGCCGGCCTGAGCGGCACGCTCTGTCGCTCTGGACACCGTGTCGGGGACAGGGGCGCCCGGGAGGCTGGACCGGACTCGCCCTGCGACGGCCTCGCCCGGTGGCGAACGTTATTTCCCCGTCGCTCGTCCACGTTCGGGTATGACCACCTTCGACGCCGGTCCCGTCACGCTCGAGCGCGTCCGGGAGTTCGTCTGGGAGATCCCACAGGACGGCGAGATGCGCGTCCCCGCCCGCGTGTTCGCGAGCGAGGAACTGCTCGAGGAGATCACGGAGGACAAGACGCTCCAGCAACTGCGCAACACGACCCACCTGCCCGGCATCCGGAAGTACGCCGTCTGCATGCCCGACGGCCACCAGGGCTACGGCTTCCCCGTCGGCGGCGTCGCGGGCATCGACGCCGAGGACGGCTGCATCAGCCCCGGGGCGGTCGGGTACGACATCAACTGCCTGCCAGGTAATTCCGAGGTATTGCTCGAATTCGGCCGCAGGCGCGCTCTCGACTCACTTCGCGACGATTTTGAGACTGAGCGTGCTGTCGTCGCCGCCGACTCGCGTACGCCATCTGAGATCCGGCTGCTCACCGAGACGGAGGACCGGGACGTGTACGAGTTGACGACCGGGACGGGCGAGACTATCGAGGCGACCGCCAACCATCCGTTCAGAACCCCGGATGGAATGGTGCCCCTCGAGACCCTCGAACCAGGCGACCGGGTCTTCGTCTCGCCGTTCAGGGGCATCGAGGACGAGAAACCGGCGGACAGAACGCTGTTGACCGAGAGCGATTTCGCAGACGAAAACCCGCAAATACGCCGCGTCTTGGACGAGCGCGACGTCCTGCCGCTTTCGACGGCTGACGAGACCTTCAACCGTCTGCTGAAGGTCATCGGCTTCTTCACGGGGGACGGTTCTTTCGGCGGCGGGGGACAGACATGGTTCTACGGCGACCCGGAAGACCTAGAGCGTATCCGCGAGGACATCCACGAGATCGGATTCAAGCCGTCGAAGACCTACTCGCGCGAACGGCAACACGACACCGACGGGAAGACGTTCCAGCGCGTCGAACACAGCTTCAAGACCACGTCGAGAGCCTTCCGTCTCCTCCTTCAAAAGCTCGGAGCACCGGCCGGCGAGAAAGTGTCGTCGGGGTTCTCGACGCCGGAGTACTTCGAACACCTCACAAACTGGCAGAAGGCGCTGTATTATGCCTCGTACTTCGGAGCGGAGATGAACGCCCCCTCCGCACAGCACGACAAGACCCTCTACTGTCCCAAGGTGTCACAGACCCGGACCGTCGGGACTGCCGATGCCGGCCGGGAGTTCATGCACGACCTCGGGTCGTTCCTTTCGGCACTCGGTATCGAGACGAACGCGGTCGAGGAGTTCGATACCGACTCCAACGCCAGCCACGAAACGGTGCGACTTCGCCTGGGGGTAAAAAACGACTCCGAGAACCTGATCCGGTTCTACTCGCGGGTCGGATTCCGATACAACCGGGAAAAGCGTCGCCTCGCCGCGAAGGCGGTACAGTACCTTCGGCGCAAGGAGCAAACCATCGAGCGCCGCGAGCACGTCGCGGAGCGAGCGAAGGCAATGGCCGATGGCGGAACGTCCGTTGACGACATCAAGGGCCAGTTCGATATCAACGACCGGTTCATCGAGCGAAGCGTCTGGAGTGGACGGAACGGACATCCGCGCCCACCCGCCGACTTCCCCGGCTTCGAGGAGTTCTGTGAGGGGACGCGCGTCCGAGACGATATGACCGTCGAGACGACAGTTGCCGACATATCGCCAGCCGGCTCTCGGACCGTTTACGACATCGGTGTCGCCCACGACGCGCACAACTTCATCGCCGACGGCTTTGTCGTCTCCAACTGTGGCGTCCGGATGGTGCGGACCGACCTGGACTACGACGACGTCCGGGGCCGCGAGGAGGAACTCGTCGAGCGGCTGTTCGAGGCGGTCCCCACCGGCCTCGGCGGCGGCGGGGTCCACGAGGGGACGATGGCCGACGTCGAGGCGATCCTCGAGCGCGGGATGGACTGGGCGCTCGAGGAGGGCTACGCCGTCCGCGACGACCTGGCCCACTGCGAGGACGAGGGCCACCGTCCGGAGGGCGACGCGAGCGCGGTCTCGCAGAAGGCCAAGGACCGCGGCAAGAACCAGGTCGGCTCGCTCGGCTCGGGCAACCACTTCCTGGAGGTCCAGCGGGTCACCGACGTCTTCCTCGACGATGTGGCGGCGGACTTCGGCCTCGGAGAAGACCAGGTGGTCGTCCTGATCCACTGTGGCTCGCGGGGGCTGGGCCATCAGGTCTGTACCGACTACCTCCGGGAGATCGAGGGGACACACCAGGGGCTGTTGAACCAGCTGCCGGACAAGGAGCTGGCGGCGGCGCCCGCGGGCTCGCAGCTGGCCGACGAGTACTACCGGGCGATGTGTGCCGCGATCAACTTCGCGTGGGTCAACCGCCAGCTGATCACCTACCAGACCCGACAGGTCTTCGCGGACGTCTTCGACGCCGAGTGGGAGGACCTGGGGATGGAACTGCTGTACGACGTGGCCCACAACATCGCGAAGCGGGAGGTCCACGACGTGGCGGTCGGTCCGGACGGGGGGCCAGCAGGTGACGGCACCACCGGCCGCGAGGAGCGGGAGCTGTTCGTCCACCGGAAGGGGGCGACGCGGTCGTTCCCGGCTGGCCGGCCGGAACTCCCCGCGGCCTACCGCGACGTGGGCCAGCCGGTGATCATCCCCGGTAGCATGGGGGCGGGCAGCTACGTCCTCCGGGGGGGCGAGCAGTCGCTGGCCGAGACCTTCGGGTCGACGGCCCACGGCGCCGGCCGGCTGATGAGCCGCACGCAGGCCAAAGACGAGTTCTGGGGGGAGGACGTCCAGCAGGACCTGCGGGAGCGCCAGCAGGTCTACGTCAAGGCCCAGAGCGGCGCGACCGTCGCCGAGGAGGCCCCGGGCGTCTACAAGGACGTCGACGAGGTGATCCGCGTCTCGGACGCGCTGGGGATCGGCGACCGCGTCGCCCGCACGTTCCCGGTCTGCAACATCAAGGGGTAGGGTGCGACCCCGCGTGACCACCCGCCGTCCACGCCGGGGCTCGGAGTCAGTGCCCTGCCTTCTCCGGGAAAACCCCTTTAGCCGGGCCGCCCGAGGTGTCGGGTATGATAGACGAGACCGCCGACGAGATCGCCGACATGCAGACCCACTCCTCGTCGGTCGTGGCGGTCAAGGCGGCACGGGCGCTCCGGGAGTTGACCGAACGGGAGTTCCCGGCCGTCGAGGAGTACCTCCGCGCCCTGGAGCGCAACAGCAACGCCCTCCGGCGGGCGAACCCCTCCCACGCCTCGCTGCACAACACCCAGGGGCGGATCGTCGAGCGGGTCACCGGCGGGAACCCCGACAGCGTCGCGGCGGCCCAGCGGCTCACCGAGGAGGCAATCGACGAGGTGGTCGAGACCGTCGAGGAAGGGAAACGGCGGGCCGCCGAGCACGGCGCGGAACTGCTCGCCGACGACGACACCCTGCTGGTCCACGACTACTCGACGACGGTGCTCTCGGCGGTCACCCGGGCCGTCGAGCAGGGGGCGGCGTTCACCGTCTACGTCACCGAGGCCCGGCCGCGGTATCTCGGCCGGAAGATGGCCCGCCGGCTCGCCGACCTCGAGGCCGTCGACGCCCACCTGCTCGTCGACAGCGCCAGCGGCCACTACCTCCCGGAGTGTGACAGGATGGTCGTGGGCATGGACTGCATCGTCGAGGACACGCTGTACAACCGCGTCGGGACCTACCCGCTGGCCGCGACGGCCGCCGACGCGGGTGTCCCGGTCGCCGTCGTCGGTTCGGCCGCGAAGCTCGTCGACGAGGGCTTCGCGTTCCAGAACGAGTTCCGGGCGGCGAGCGAGGTGATGCGCGAGCCGGCCGACGGCTTCGCCATCGAGAACCCCGCCTACGACGCGACACCGACCCGGCTGGTCGACACCGTCGTCACCGACGAGGGGCGTTTCGACCCCTGAACTGTCGCGAGGGTTTTTACTCCGCCGTGGCCTCCCTCCGGGTGTGAGCACGCTGGTCGTCTGTCTCTACCGCGGTGGCTCTCTCCCGAACAGCCTGCCGGTCGTCGGCGAGGAGGCTGTCGAGACGCTAGTGACAGAAGCCGGCGTCGCGGACCCCGAGGACAGCCGCGTGAACTGCCTGCTCGAGGGGCTGCGGGTGACTCGCGAGACCGACGGCGAGGCGGTCCTGGCGGTCGTCTCGGCGGAGGACTCGGTCAGCGGGACGCGGGCGCTCGCCGCCCAGGTCGACGACCTCGTCGCCGACTACGACCCCGAGTCGGCGGTGGTAGTCGTCGACAGCGCCGAGGACGAACGCCTCGTCCCCATCGTCGAGAGCCGGGTCCGCGTGGACGCCGTCGACCGCGTTGTCGTCCGGCAGGCCCACGACATCGAGTCGA
>JAZKSZ010000112.1:0-7436 GCA_036625795.1 Haloarculaceae archaeon | reverse complement strand
GCCGGGGAGTACCGCTCGGCGACCGGCGGGCCCGACTCGCCGGGGCCGTCCCCGCTCCAGTCCGCGACGACCAGGCGGCCGCCGGGCGCGAGCACGCGGGCCAGTTCGGCGAGCGCGTCGGCGGTCGCGAACTCGTGGTAGGTCATCGTCGAGAACGCGGCGTCGACGCTGCCGTCGGCGAAAGGGAGCGCGTCGGCGACGGCAGTGACCGGGAAGACGGTGTCGGGGATCCCTTTCTCGCTGTAGACGCCGTGCATGGCGGGCTGGACGTCGACCGCGAGCACGCGGCCGGCTGCCGCGGCCACGTCGTCGGTGTAGAAGCCGGTGCCACTGCCAACGTCGAGGACGGTCTCGCCCCCCTCGAGTGCCAGTGCCCCGAGCAGTTCCTCGACGGAGACCTGGCGATACCGCTCCGGTCCCTCGAGCCGGTCGGCCTGCGCCGCGTCGAACGTGTGATGACCCATCAGCCGCCGGGAGGGGCCGGCGACGCTTCAGTCTGGCCCCCGAACACGGGGGCAACGCCGGCAGTCAGCCCCGACCCTCGCCGTCGGACTCGAGCAGGCGGGTGGCGACCCCCTCGATGTCGCTCCCGGAGAGCGCCGACCGGACGAGCAGCTGCCCGCCGATGACCGTCGGACTCAACACGGTGTCCGCGCCGGCGCGCCGGAGCTTCTCGACGTTCTCCCGGGCGGTGGCGGCGGCGACGATCCGGACGTCCGGGCTGAGCTCGCGGGCGGTCAGGATCGCGAAGGCGTCGTCGGCGTCGTTCTCCGTGGCGGCGATGACCGCCCGGGCGCGGCCGACCCCCGCGTCCCGGAGGGGGTCCTCGTCGCTGGGGTCGCCGACGACGACGTTGACCTCCTGGCTCCGGAGCCGGGAGACGCGGTCCTCGTCGTCGGTGACGACCACGAACTCCGTCCCGTCGAGTGCCTCCATGAGCGGTTCCGTCAGCTCGCCGTAGCCGAGCACCAGCACGTGGTCCTCGAGCAGGTCGTACTGTCTGTCAGACATGGTTCCGAGCGCGTGTGAGAGGCGGGCCTCGATCGCCGGGCCGAGCACCGAACCCAGCGCGATGGCGAAGCTGGCCGTCCCGAGGACGACCACCGAGATGCTGAACAGCCGGGCCTGGGCGGACTGGGCGGTCACGTCGCCGTAGCCGACGGTGCTCGCGGTGACGATGGTGTAGTACAGCGCATCCGTCGGGTTGGCGACGCCGACGAACTGGTCGCGCAGCGCAAACGCGCCCGCCGTCCCGTAGACCAGCGTCCCGGCAAGCGCGAAGATGGCCGCCTGCTGGGCCGTCGAGAGAGCCACCTCGCGGTCGAAGCGTCCCCGGTTCAGCAACAGCGTCGGCAGGGACAGCAGCGACAGCGCCACCAGCGGCAGCGAGAAGACGCTGGCCTGGACCAGTCCCTGGACCGCAGTGACGGGAAAGAGCACTATCGTCGAGTACCAGGCCACCCGGTAGCCACGCCGCAGCCCCCAGGCACCGAGCAACATCAGAAAGCCCGTCAGCGTCCCGGTGAACCCGGCGGTCTGTCGGACGGTCTCCGGAACGAAGGGTGAGAGCGGCCCCGACACCTGCTGGGTGGCGATGTTGGCGATGCCGGTAGCGAGCGAGAGCAGCGCCACCAGCGTCGTCAACAGGACTGCCGCGCGCGCCGCGAACAGCGCCCGCCGCGTCGCCGTCGCCATGCCCGTGTCGTCGGCGTCGGGTATCTAAAGCCTTCCCGGTCCGCGGCCCCTCGGCCGGCGTCGGGCTGACAGTCGCGCCGACAGCCATTTCTATCCGGCCGGTCGAACCGGGGGGTAATGGCGTCACTCCCGGTGGAAGTGCTTCTCGGCATCTATCTCGGGCTCCTCGTCGGGGTCATCCCCGCCCTGGTCTCCTGGGGCCTGGCCTTCGTCTTCAGGTACACCATCGACATCACCGTCCCCGCGTTCGGGGTGACGGTGCTGGCGGTCGCGCTCGCCGGCGTCAACGGCGGGTTGCTCGCGCTGGCGGACAAGACCGTCACCCAGAACCCGGACGCGCCGCGGCTGGTGACCGCCATCATCGTGGTGGCGATGCTGGCGATGTACGCCCACCAGAAGGGCGATACGATGGGCGCGGAGTTCCCCCACCGGTTCACGCTATCGGGGCTGCGCACCCGGACGCTGTCGGCGGAGCTTGCGGACATCGTCGGCGGCAACGAGGTCCGGGTGCGGGTGGTCGGCGACGTCGACGACATGGAGGGGTACCCGCCGCTGCCCGAGGACCTGCGGGCCGAGTTGCGGGCCATCGAGTGGCGGTTCCCCGCCGACCTCCGGCTGGACGAACTCGAAACCCGCGTGTCCGACCGGCTCCGGACGGAGTTCGACCTCTCGGACGTCTCGGTGTCGGTCGACGAGCGCGGCCGGGCGACCGTCAGCGCCGCCCCGCCCTTCTCGGGGCTCTCCAGGCGGGTGACGGAGGGCCGCCAGGCCGTCTCCGTCGCGGGGCTTCTCCCCACGGGGCTGGCCCGCGGGGACGAGGTGACCGTCGTCACCCCCGACGCCGAGGTCCAGGGGACGGTCGTCAGCGCCCGCACTGACAGCGCGGGAGCGAAGACGCCGAGCGTCAGCCAGCCAACCCTGTCGCCCGAGAGCCCGGATGCAGACGGGGACGGGGACGACCGCCCGGCGCCGGTCCGGGCGCCCACGACCGACGGCGGCGAGGGCCGACTGACCGTCGCCGTGCCCCGGAGCGACGTCAGGACGCTCCTGGGTGTCGACCGGGCGAAAGTGGTCGTCGAATCCAAGGGAACCCGCCGGGAGTACGAGGCGGTGTCGCTGTTGCGCCGGGCCGGCCGGCGGATCCGCCGGCTGACTGTCGGCGCCGGGAGCGTGCTCGCGGACGGCAGCCTCGGTACCGCCCGCGTGCGGGAGGAGTACGGGGCGACGGTCCTCGCAGTAAGAACGCCCGACGGCTGGCAGTTCGCCCCGGGCGGCGGGACGACGCTCGACCCGGACGACGAGCTGTTCGCGGTCGGCGAGCGCGAGGCGCTCGAGGCGCTCGGGGAGGCGCTTTCCGGCACCCGGACCGGGCCAGAGCCGGGGGGCGGTGACGACTGATGGTCGCCCTCAGCACCGCGACACAGCTCGCCGCACAACTGGCCGGACTCGCGGTCCTCGCGGGCGGCGTGGCGGCGGTGGTCGCGGTGGCCTACCGGTGGTACGTCCGCGAGCGGGTGCCCCGAGGACTGGCGCTGTTGTTCGGGCTCGCGGCCGTCGCGGTCTACCTGAACACGACGACCGCCCTCGGGGAGGCGATCACCGGCTCGGGCGACGCGGCGACCGTCCGAGCCGCCCTGTTCAACATCGTCGCCTTCGGCAGCGGCACCGGCGGCGCGTTGCTCGGCCGGCGGGCTGGCGACCGTTTCGCCGTCGAAGTCGTCACCGGAGGCGAGGACGCCGTCGACGGGAGCGTCGGCCGGCTCGTCCGGACGGTCGGGCGGGTCATCACGGTCGACCTCCCCGCGGAGGTCGGCGACGTCGTCGGCTACGACCCCGTCCCTCGGGAGACCAAGGAACAACTCGCCGGGAAGACCTTCGTCTTCCCGCGCGGGCTCACCGTCACACAGCTCCGCGACCGGCTCGTCGAGCGGCTCAAGGCTGACTACGCCGTCGGCCACGTCGACGTCGAAGTGACCCCCGAGGGAACCGTCGAGTACCTCGCCGTCGGGGCCCGGGCGGCCGGGGTCGGGCCGACACTCCCGCCGGCGACGCGGGCCGTCGCGGTCAGGGCCGACCCCGCCTTCGCGGCCAGCGCGGGCGACACCGTCCAGGTCTGGGAACCCGACCCGATGGAGCGAGTGCTCACCGCCGAACTCCGCGGGACGAGCGGCGACGTCGCCACCCTTGCGGTCGACGCCGCCGACGCCGCGAAGCTCGACCCGGACACCAGGTATCGGCTGGTAACCCTCCCCACCGACGACCGCCCGGACCGGGAGTTCGTCTCGCTACTCCGGGCCGCCCGGGAGACGTTCAGCTCCGTCACCGTCGCCGCCGGCAGCCCGCTCGCGGGGCTGCCGGTCGGCGCGCTCTCGCTGGTGGTCGTCGCCGTCGAGTCACCCGACGGCGGGACCGTCACGCTGCCCGAACGCGGCCACGCGCTCGCCGCCGGTGACACCCTCTTCGCCATCGCTTCCCCGGACGCGCTCCGGCGGCTGGAGCGGGCTGCCGACCCGTGCCGAAGCGTCACCACGGGCCCCGACGCGGGACCGGACCGCTGACCGGCGCGGCACCGGCGGGGGCCGATACGACTGGAGAGAGACCTCGGGCTGTGAGACCGCGGACGGCGACAGCAGGCTGTGGCAAGAGTCAGGGTTTTGCTGCCGGGGTGCAGAGTGGCGAGTGTGCAGTGGAAGCTGTTCGCCACGCTGGCCGAGACCGCCGACAGCGAGGTGACCGTCCCCGCCGACGACACGATGACCCTGCGGGAGGCGCTGGAGGTGCTGCTGGCTACCGAGCCGGCCCTCGAGAGCCAGATACTCACGGAGTCGGGCGACCTCCGCGAGCACATCCGGCTGCTCCACGAGGGCGAGGACCCTTTCGCCGCGGGGGAGGGCTGGGAGACGGCCGTCGCGCCCGACGACGAACTCGCCGTCTTCCCGCCGGTCAGCGGCGGCTAGAGTTCCGCCTCGAAGACGAGCCCGCCCTGGTCGAACGTCGCGCGTGCGGCCCCCGCGCTCGCCGTGTGACGCGGGGTCGCGGGGGCGCACACCCGGGCCTCGTCCGCGCCGGCGCGGGCGGCGTCCGCACGGACGGCGTCGAACAGCGCCCCACCGGCACCGGACTCCCAGGCTGCCGCCGCGTAGTCCGCCACCACACCCTCCCGGTGGTCGGGGTCACGGATGTCGAGCCTGACCGCCATCGCCCGTGTCCCGCCGTCGAGCAACACGAGCGGCGACGCCGCCTCGACCCGCTCGCGGGTGAGTTCGGTGAAGGCCCACGGCTCCCCGTCGGCCAGCGCCAGCCCGGAGAGGGCGGTCCGGGCGTCGCTGTGACTCCAGCAGTGCCACGCCCGCCCGGGGTCGTGGCTGACCTCGGCGTCGACGGCCCGCTCGGCGGCCTCAACCCGGAGGAACCGACAGCCAGCACGCACCTCGAACCCCACCGCACGGGACTGGCCCATGCCCGCGGGGTTCCAGTCGAAGACGAGGTTGCGGGCGACGCGGGCGCCCCGCTCGCGGAGCCACTCGAAGAGGTACTCGACCAGGGCCGCCCCGTGGCCCGCGCCGCGGTGGTCGGGGTCGACGCGGATCCCCTGGAGCCACCCCTCGTCCGCGGCCAGTAGCTTGGCCTGACAGACCGCCACGGGCCGGCGCTCGCCCCCACTCCCTTCCTCGTCGCTCCCACCCCGGTCCCCCGCATTGACCTCGACGACCGCGGTGTGCTGGTCCGACCCGTCAGTTTCGACCCACTCCGGGAAGATATCGGGGAGGTAGTCCTCGGCCTCGCGGTCGGGCCAGGTCCCCTCCGTGAAGGCGGCCACGTCGGCGTGGTCGTCGGTGCGGGCCTGCCGAACCCTCATCGCCAGGGGGTCGAGCGGTCCTGTATCTCGCCGGCAAGCGACTCGCTCATCGCGTCGGCGACCGACTCGGCGTTCGCGAGTACCCACATCAGTTTGACCATTGCCGTCCCGGGAAGCATGTCCTCGCCCTCGACGACGCCTGCGTCGAGCAGGTCCCGGCCGGTGTCGTAGACCCGGTCGCAGACCCGCCCCTCGATGCACTGGCTGGTCATCACGACGTGGGTCCCCCCCTCGACGAGGTCCTCGACGGTGTCGATCCACGCGGTGTTGACGTGGCCCAGCCCCGTCCCTTCGATGACCACGCCCGTGCGGTCCGAGAGCGCCGCGAGCCGCTCCGGGTCGGTCCCGGGCGTGAACTTCAGCAGGTCGACCGACCCCTCGAGGTCGGGGTGAAGCGCGAGCTCGGCCTCGCCGCGTTTCTCGTACTCCCGGCGGAAGGAGACCCTGCGGGACTCGTAGTCTACCTCCCCCAGCGGTTTGGCGCCCACGGTCTCGAAGGCATCCCGGCGGGAGGTGTGGTTCTTGCGGACCCGGGTGCCGCGGTGCAGGGCACACCGCTCGTCGGACTCGTCGGCGTGCATGCACACGAGCACCTCGGCGCAGTCACTCGTCGCGGCCTCGACCGCACAGACGGCGTTCATCACGTTGTCCGAGGAGGGGCGGTCCGCCGAGCGCTGGCTGCCCGTGAACACCACCGGGACGGGGGTGTCGAGCATAAAGGAGAGGGCAGAGGCGGTGAACTGCATCGTGTCGGTACCGTGCATCACGACCACGCCGTCGGCGCCAGCCTCGGTCTCCTCGTGGACCGCCCGGGCGAGTTCCTGCCAGACGTCGGGGGTCATGTTCTCCGAGAGGATGTTGGCGACCACGCGGCCCCGGTAGTTGGCCAGCCCGGCCAGCTCGGGGACGGCGCGGAGGACGTCCTCGGCGTCGAACTGCGCGGTGACGGCGCCGGTCCGGTAGTCGACCGTCGAGGCGATGGTCCCGCCGGTGGAGATCAGTGAGACGGTCGGGAGGTCCTCGTCGAACTCGATGGCGGACTCGCCCTCGGTCTCGCCGGTCTCGATATCGTAGACGCCCGATTCGAGCACCTCGACGGTCGCCGCCTCGCGGTCGACGCCGACGTTGTAGCCGCTATCGCGTTTCACAACGATGTGCTCGGGCGTCGAGGATGGGAGGATGACTCCCTCGAAGCTGTCGCCCCCGCGCTCGACGCGGACCCTGTCGCCGGTGTTCATGAGCCCCGGTTCGGGAAGGGTCGACTTGAAACCCGCGTTCGGGCCGGCGGAGGGTCCACACTGGCTCAGTCGGGGAGCCGCCAGCCCTCGTCGTCCTCGACGACCACGTCCCGCCCGGCGAGTTCGGTCAGGACCTGCTCGACGACCCGCGGCGGGGCCTCGACCCGCCGGCTCACAGACGCTGTGTCGCCGGGCTCGTCGGCGAGCGCCCGCAGGACTGCCGTCACCAGCCGGGGGTCGCCGTCTTCGGCCTCCTCGGCGATGCGCTCGCGGAGGTCGGTGACCCGCCCCTGGACCCACCGCTGGGCCATCGACAGCTCGTTCTCGAGGCGCTCGAGCCGGCGGAGCTTGCGGGCCATTTCGGAGAGTCCCTCGACCTCGCTCATCGTCCCGTCGTCGTCTCCGTCCCCGGCCTCGTCACCGCCGACGCGGTCGACCTCGATGCTCAGGTAGCGCCACCGGGTCGTGTCCAGCCCCGAGCTGGCCGGGTAGGCGCTCTTCGTGCCGAAGTCGTACGGCGAGACGCTCACCTCCAGACGCAGCGCCCGCGAGATGGAGAAGTACTTCCGGCGTTTCTCGTCGACCCGGCTCTCGACCAGCCCGGCCTCCTCGAGCTTCCGGAGGTGGTCGATGACCGCCTTCGG
>JAZKSZ010000111.1:0-7449 GCA_036625795.1 Haloarculaceae archaeon | reverse complement strand
CCTCCACTGCACCCGCGAGCTGGACGAGCCCGCGCAGCGAGACGGGGTCCTCGACCCGCGCCGCGGCCCGCAGCGTCCAGGCCTCGAAGCGGGACTGGAGGGCGTCGACCTCCGCCTCCAGCTCGAACACCTCCTCGGCCAGGTCCTCGGAGTCGAAGAGGACGGCCCCGTAGGCCAGGTCCACCGCGAGTTCGCCCATGTCCTTCATCAGGATGATCGAGTCGACCGCCCGGTCGAGGTCCGCGACCTCCGGGTCGACCGGCTCGCGGGGCTCGTAGGGCTCGCCGGTGGCCTCGGGGTAGACGGTCTGGATGCCCGTCTCCGGACCGCGGATCAGGAGCATGTCGCCGGCCTCCAGGCGGGTGTCGGCGTCGGGGTTGAGCAGCCACTCCTCGGCGCGCCGGACCGCGAGCACGCGCACGCCCGTCTCCGCCTCCAGAGCCAGCCCGCCGAGGGTCTCCCCCGCCAGCGGGGAGTCGGCGACGAGTTCCGCCCGGACCAGCGTCTCGACGGCCTCCGGGAGCGCCCCGCGGAGCTCGGCGGGGAGGCCGACCTCCTCTAAGACGACTTTGGCGATGTCGCCGGCGGCGTCGCTGATCTTCTCGGCAGCGCCCACCACCCCCAGGACTGGCGCGAGCCCCTCGGCATCGTCGGGCGACCGGGCGGCCATCAGCAGGCTCATCCGCGCGCGCATCTGGAGGACGTCCATCTTCTCCTCGAGTTCGAGCACTTCCGCGGCCACCTCGTCGCTGTCGAGCAACACCGCCGAGTACGAGAGGTCGATGAGCAACTCGGCGGTGTCTTTCATCTCGGCCAGCACGGCCTTGACGCTGACCGGCTCGTAGCCGACCCCCTCGGACATACCCCCCAGTCCGCACCCCTGGCTCAAAAGCGTTGCCTGCCATCCGGTGCTTCGGTGAACGCGCGTCTACTTTCACCGTCCGCAGTCGACGCCCGTCCAGAGCCCACCCGTTCCGTCGCCCGCCGGGGACGCACGAATGGTAATGTTTTTTCCCCGCAGGTGGGAAGGCAGGCGGTATGGCCGAACAACTACACAAGGGACTCGAAGGCGTGTTGGTCGCGGAGTCGGAGATGAGCTACATCGACGGCGACGCGGGCAGGCTCGTCTACCGCGGGTACGACATCGAGGAGCTCGCGCGCGGGGCCAGCTACGAGGAGACGCTCTACCTGCTCTGGGAGGGGGAACTCCCGACCGCCGACGAGCTCGCGGACTTCGCGGAGCCGATGGCCGCCGAGCGCGGCGTCGCCGACAGCGTGCTCACGACGCTCGCGGACCTCGCGGAGGCCGACGAGGACCCGATGGCCGCGCTCCGGACCGGCGTCTCGATGCTCTCGGCCGACGAGCCCGAGGGCGACGCCGACCCGCAGGACAGCGACGCCGCGCACCGGAAGGGCCGCCGGATCGTCGCCAAGATCCCCACCATCCTCGCCAACTACGACCGCTTCCGCCGCGGCGAGGCCCACATCGAGCCCCGCGAGGACCTCTCCTATGCGGGCAACTTCCTCTACATGCTCACCGGCGAGGAGCCAAGCGAGGTCGCCGAGGAGACCTTCGACATGGCGCTGATCCTGCACGCCGACCACGGGCTCAACGCCTCCACCTTCACGTCGATGGTTATCGGCTCGACGCTCGCGGACGTCTACTCGGCGGTCACCGGCGGCATCGGCGCGCTGTCTGGGCCGCTGCACGGCGGCGCCAACCAGGACGTCATCGAGGCCTTGCTCGAGTTGGACGACAGCGGCATGGGCCCCGTCGAGTGGGTCAAGAGCAAATCGGAGGCCGGCGAGCGCGTCCCCGGCTGGGGGCACCGCGTCTACAGCACCAAGGACCCCCGAGCGAACATCCTCCAGGCCAAACTCGAGGACCTGTCGGCGGCCGACGGCGAGACCAAGTGGCTCGACTACACCACGAGCATCGAGGCCTATCTCACCGAGGAGAAGGGGCTGCCCGAGAAGGGCATCGCCCCCAACGTCGACTTCTACTCAGGCGCCGTTTACTACAAGCTCGGCATCCCCGTCGACATGTACACGCCCATCTTCGCGATGTCACGGGCGGGCGGCTGGCTCGGTCACGTCCTCGAGTACCAGGCCGAGAACCGGCTCATCCGGCCCCGCGGGCGCTACACCGGCCCCGAGGACCGCGACTTCGTCCCGGCCGACGAGCGGTAACCGACCTCCGTCACGGCCCACGGCATCCGGCGTATCACAGTCCCTGTTCGGTCCGTTTTTTGCTCAGAGGAACAGCTCCGGGTCCTCGTGCTGGACTGTCACCCGCGAGTCGGCTGCCAGCGTCCGGACGTGCGTGTACATGGCCCCCTCCTCGCCGGCGTGCTGTCGCAGCGTCTCTACGTCCTCGAGCGACAGGTAGGCCGGGACGAGCACCGCCTCCTCGGCAGCCGGCGCCTCCGCTACGACGACCAGCAGCCGCACGCCCTCGGCATCGGTCCGGAAGGCGTGTGTCCGGTCGACAGCGTCGGTTTCGACCAGCCTCTCGAGGCGGTCGTACTCCCCGTCCGGCACCAGCACGTCCAGCCCGAACGGGTCGCCGTCGAGGACGGCGACGTCGCGGGTGGTGACGACCAGCGCGTCCCACCCTTCGGCCCGGTAGCGCTCGGCCATCCGGTCGGCGTCCGTCAGGAGTTCCGCCCACTGGTCGGCGACCGCTTCCGGCGCGGGTGACTCGCGTGACACGCCAACACACCCGGCTGGGCCGAACAAAAGGCTCCCGGTCGGCCGGAACCGGCCGCCCCTTCCCGCCCGGGAGACTTTTTAAGTTATGACGGCCGCGTGTCGCCCGTCTGACGACCGTCAGATCCGAGTGCTGTCGTGTGGTTTTCTTGATGACACGTCCCCCGTATGTTTAAGTACCGACGGTCGCTCGGTTCGGGTGCAGTCGCGACTGCGCGTCACACGCTCTTCCCGTGTCGCCCGGGGCGACGGCAGGGCACGTTCGCGGCCGCCCGGCAGGCCCCGGAGTTTTCACCCGCGGCGAAGTAGTCCCGGTATGCTCGACGCCGAGGCTGTCCATGCGGCCCGCGACCGGGTCGCGGAGACGGCACGCCACACGCCTCTGGAGTACTCCCACACGTTCTCCGCGATGACGGGAGCGGACGTCCGCCTGAAACTGGAGACCTTCCAGCGCACCGGCGCGTTCAAGATCCGCGGCGCGACCAACCGGATCGCCACGCTTCCCGAGGCCGACCGCGAGGCGGGCATCGTCACCGCCAGCGCGGGCAACCACGCCCAGGGAGTGGCGCTCGCGGCCTCGCGGCTGGGAGTCGACTCGCTGGTCGTGATGCCCGAGAACGCCCCGGTCTCGAAGGTCAAGGCGACCCGCAGCTACGGCGCCGCGGTCGAACTCCACGGCGTCGACTACGACACCGCGGCCGAGCGCGCCCGCGAGATCGAAGCCGAGGAGGGCCGGTACTACCTCCACGCCTTCGACGACGAGATGGTGATGGCCGGCCAGGGGACGCTGGGCCTGGAGGTCGTCGAGGATTGCCCCGGCGTCGAAACCGTCGTCGTCCCGGTCGGCGGCGGCGGCCTCATCAGCGGGGTCGCGACCGCGGTCAAGGACCACGACCCCGAGACCCGGGTGGTCGGCGTCCAGGCCGAGGGCGCCGCCAGCCTCCCCCAGTCCCTGGAGCGCGGCGAGCGCGTGACACTCGACTCCGTCGACACCATCGCCGACGGGATCGCCACCCGAAGCGTCGGCGAGCAGACCTTCGAGGTCATCCAGGAGCGCGTCGACGAGGTGGTGACCGTCCGGGAGGACGACATCGCCGTCGCGCTGACGACCCTGCTCGAGCGGAGCAAGACCCTCGTCGAGGGGGCCGGTGCGGCCCCGCTGGCGGCGCTGCTGGCCGGGGAGTTCGAGTACGCCGAGGACGAGACGGTCGTGCCGCTGCTCTGTGGGGGGAACATCGACATGAACACGCTGACGACGGTGATCCTGCGGGGACTGGTCGAGACCGGCCGGTATCTCCGGATCCGGACGACGCTGCAGGACCGGCCGGGCGCGCTCGAGGACCTGACCGACGTCATCTCCGCCAACCGCGCGAACATCTACGCCATCCAGCACGACCGCACTTCCCGCAACATCGCGATGAACGACGCCGAGGTCGAACTCGCGCTGGAGACCCGGGGGCCGGACCACGTCGACGAACTCACCAGCGCACTGGAGTCGGCCGGCTACGAGGTCGAGATCCTGCTGTGAGAGGCGACCCTCGCTGGCCGTGAGACGCTCTCCGAGGTAACCTTCTTTGTGGATACGCCCGACCCGCCGGGTATGGACGGCTGTATCTTCTGTTCGATCGTCGACGGCGACCTGCCGAGCCACCGGGTCTACGAGGACGAGGAGACCTGCGCCTTCCTGGACGCAAACCCGCTCGCCCGCGGACACACGCTCGTCATTCCAACGTCCCACCACGAGCGGGTCAACGACATGCCCGCGGACGTGGCCGGGGCGGTGGGGCGGACCGTCGCCGCGGTCGCGCCGGCGGTCGAGGCCGCCGTCGACGCTCCCGCGAGCACTATCGCGTACAACAACGGCCGGGCGGCCGGCCAGGAGGTGCCCCACGTCCACGCCCACATCGTTCCGCGGTTCGCCGACGACGGCGCCGGACCGGTCCACGCCCTGTTCGGCGGCCCCGGCCAGGCCGACGACGAGGAACTCGCCGCGGTGGCCGAGGACGTGGCCGACCACCTGTAGTTCCGTAGCTTTTTCACCGGACAGGCCGCCACCCCTCCCCATGACAGCGACAGTCGCGCTGGCCGGCGCGGCCGGCGGGGTGGGGACGACCCGGCTGACCGTCGAGTGTGCGGCGACGCTCGCGCGTGCCGGCTACGACGTCGCCGTGCTCGATGCCGACTACGCCACGCAGGGCCTGGCGGCGTACGTCGATGGCCAGCTCGGCACCGACATCACTGAGGTCGTGACCGAAGACAGCGAACTCGAGGCGGCGCTCGCCGACTACCCGGCCGACACGGCGGGCCGGCTGGCGCTCGCGCCGGCCCGGGCGCCCTTCGAGCGGCTGGCCCGCGCGAAGACCGCGGGTGCCGCCGAACGCTTCGAGGACCGGATGGCCGCCGCCGCGCTCTCGCACGACGTCGTGCTCGTGGACACGCCGCCGGTCGCGGCCAACCAGGCCGTCGCGGCTGCGACCGCCGCAGACCGGGTCGCCGTCGTCACGGCCGACTCCAGACGGGGCGCGGACGCGCTCGCCCGGACCCGTGGCCGCCTCCAGGACGTCGGGACTGCGGCCGACGCGGTTCTCGTCAACCGGACCGCTGACCCCGCGGTCGTCACCGAGGCCGACGCCGCCGTCCCGGCGACGGACCGGCGCCGGCCGGCCGACGCGCCAGCCTGCCTGGCACCGGACGAGACTTTCGCGCCCGCCGTCGCCGCGGCGACCGAGGCGGCCGTCGGGGTCTCGTTGGACCTCGAGTTCCCGTCTGGCGGACGGCTGGACGGGCTGTTCGACGGGTGAGGAGGGCGGCAAAAAACAGGGTCGCTACGCGGTCGTGGCGTTGTAGGTGACCTGGACGCGGTAGGTGACCGACACCTCGCCTTCGGAGACGACGGTCTCGGCGGCAGCCCCGTCGCCCGCGGCGGCGGCCTCGTAGCGAACGGGCCTGTAGCGGCTCTGCGAGGCGTCGACGGTGGCGACGTTGGTGACCTCGAGGCTCCCCGCCTCGGCGATCGTGTCCGCCTGCGAGCGTGCGTCGTTCATCGCGTTCCGGATGGCCTGCTTGCGGAGTTCGGTCCGCTTCTCTTCCGAGAGCGTCAACTCGACGTCCGACACCTCCGCGCCGGCGTCGGCCGCGGCGTCGATGACCGCACCGGTACGGTTGGTGTCGTCGAGGGTCACCTGGTAGGCGTGGACGCCCCGGTAGTCAGCAGCGGAAGCGTCACCGCCCTCGCGGGGCGGACGCCGGTCGTGCTCGTCGACGGAGTGAATGCGGTACTCGATGGTCTCGTAGTCGACCCCCAGTTCGTCGAGGGCGGTTCGGAGCGCCTCGGCGTCGGCGGCGAGCGCGTCACGGACCTCGGCCGAGCTGTTGCCCTCGGCGGTGGCCGCGACGCGGACGACCGCCCGGTCCGGGCTGGCGTCGGCGTTTCCGGTCGCGGCGACGGAGACCGTGCGGTCGGCTGGCTGTGCGGTCGACTGTGCGCCGGCGGTGCCGAGCCCGGTGGCGACGGCCCCGGCTGTCGCGAGTACGAGGATGGCCGCGACGCCGGCGACGATGAGTGAGTCGCGTGGCATGCACTCGTCGCTTCGACCGGGGGGACGGTATAAGCGACGTAGAGTCAAACGGGCGTTTGAACGACCGGTCAGCGCAGGTCGGGCGCGTCGCCGACCGCGCCGTCGGCCCCGCCGATCCCGCGGCGTCCCTCGCGCATCAGGACACCCTCGACGGCTGCCCGGGCGCCCTCGAGCGGTTCGTGAGTCTCGACGTACGCGGCGAGCGCGAACTCCGCGCCGGAGACCCGGGCGAGTTGCTCGGCCTCCGACCGGGAGAGTTCGCCGGCGACCCAGTCCCGGACCACGTCGCGCCCGACGGACCCGACCGGCGAGACCGACTCCCCGAGCAGGTGCAGCGCCTTGGCGGCCGTGACCCCGGGCACGCCCGCGGCTGCTGCCGCAGCGCCCACGCTCGCGCCGGCGGCGTACTGCTCGATGGCGGCCGCCGCCTCGGCCGGACTGCAGGGTAGTTCGTCGGCGAACGCTGCCAGCCGCTCCTCCAGGGTCGCGTCGGTGTCGTCGACGGTCGCGACCCCCCGCTTCTCCTGTTCGGCCGTGACCTCGATCCCGGCCGCGATCTCCGACAGCCCCATCACGCGTGAGTGGCGCCGCTCGCTACATAAAATCCGGGCTCCGGACCCGGCGGGCGCCCGCCACAGCGCTCGAACTACCTACCGGTAACCGGTAGGTAAGACCCTCGCGTCCGCGCTGCACTCCGGCCAGCCCGCTCCACTTTAAAAGTGGATACCGAACCCAGGATCGGGTAGGATGGCAGCCACGACAACTCAGTGTCCCGAGTGCAACGGGTCCCTCCGGTCCGGGGAGTGCGAGACGGTCTGTCAGGAGTGCGGGCTCGTCGTCGACGAGCACGCGGTCGACCCCGGGCCGGAGTGGCGGTCCTTCGACGACGACCGGACGCAACCCGAACGGACCGGGGCACCGCTGACGCGGGCCCGACATGACCGTGGACTCTCGACGGAGATCGGCCACTCCACGCGGCTGAAAGGCCGCAAGCGCCGCCGGGTGGCACGGATGCGCCGCCAGCACAAGCGCGCCCAGATCGCCTCGAAAGCCGAGCGCAACCGGGTCTACGCGTTCACCGAGATCCGCCGGCTCGTGAGTGACTTGGACCTGCCCGAGCACGTCCGCGACCGGTCGTGTGTCCTCTTCGAATCCGCCCAGG
>JAZKSZ010000110.1:0-7468 GCA_036625795.1 Haloarculaceae archaeon | reverse complement strand
CCCTCGTCGCCCGCCCGGTCGAGATAGTCCTCCAGGGCCGGCCGGAAGTCGGGAGCGGCACACGCCACCAGCAGCTGTGCCCGCTCGCGTGGGGACGTCCCGCGGAGGTCCGCGACGCCGTGTTCGGTGACGATAACGTCCACGTCGTGTTCGGTGTGGTCGACGTGGGTGACCATCGGCCGGATTTTCGAGACGTCGCCGCCCCCGGCGGTCGAGGGCAGCGCGATGACCGACAGCGGGGAGTTACGGACGAAATCGCCGCTGCCGCCGACGCCGCTTATCATCCGCGAGCCGCCGACGTGCGTGGAGTTGACGTGGCCGTAGAGGTCGACCTCGACGGCGCTGTTGACCGCCACGACGCCGAAGCGGTCGATGAGCTCGGGGCGGTTCGAGAGCTCCGCAGGCCGGAGGACGACGTCCTCGGCGTAGCGCTCGGCGTCCTCGAAGAGTCGCTGTTGCCCCTCCGCAGAGAGTGCCAGCGAGGTGGCGCTTGCCACCCGCAGGTCGCCGCCGTCGAGCAGGTCGAGCAGCCCGTCCTGGATCACCTCCCCGAAGTAGACGAGGTCGCGGTCGCCGACGTCGGCGTCCGCAAGCGCGCCCATCAGGGCGTTGCCGAGGCTGCCGACGCCGAACTGCATCCGCAGCGACTCCTCGAAGACGGGCGAGCGCTCGACCTCCTGCTCCAGAAAGCCTCCGAGGTTTCCGGCGATGGCCTCGTCGACCGCGGTGGGTTCGCGGAAGGTGTAGGGCTCGTCGCGGCGGTCGGTCTCGACGACCCCAACCAGGGCCTCGGGGTCGAACGCGATCCGCGGGTCGGCGATACGCTCCCCCTCCGTGGAGAGGGGGACGCCCTCCCGCTCTGGCGGGTCGGCAAGGCGGTAGACGTCGTGGAAGGCCGCCAGTTCGCGCGGCTGTGCGTGGTTGACCTCCACGACCAGTTTGTCGACCGCGTCGACGAAGGGGGGCGTGTGGCCGATAGAGGTCGAGGGGACGAGCCAGTCCTCGCCGACGGCGACGGCCTCGACGACGGCGACGTCGGGGTCGACCAGTCCGCCGAAGCGGACCTCGTCGCCAAGCGAGGAGATATGGCGGTCGTTGAACGCGACGCGGCCGTCGTTGACCGCCTCGTTGATCTCCGGGCGGGCCTGGAAGGGATACCGGCGGTCGATGGCACCGGCCTCGACGAGCGCGGTGTCGATCTCCGGGCCGACGCTGCCGCCGCTGACGACGGTCAGCGCCAGGTCCCGGTCGGATTCGGCGAGTGCCTCGGGGACGGCCTTG
Source organism: Haloarculaceae archaeon (assembly GCA_036625795.1). Taxonomy (GTDB): domain Archaea; phylum Halobacteriota; class Halobacteria; order Halobacteriales; family Haloarculaceae; genus Salinirussus. The sequence goes on along the minus strand of JAZKSZ010000110.1, from coordinate 6,187 downwards.
GGATAGCCGACGCTGCCGAAGCCACTCGTCAGGAGGGTCGCGTCGGCCGCGATTTCGCCGGCGGCGCTCGCGGCGTCGGTCACGGGCAGGTCGCCGTTCAGGCGGTCGTCTGGGACCATCTCACTCCCCGCTACCTGTCCCGGTCCCGCCGTCGTCCTCCAGGTCCTCGGGCTGGGTGCCCACGCCCTCGGGCCAGCCGGTCGGGGCGGCAGCCGAGGGCTGGGCGTACTCGCGTTTCAGGACCATGGGTGTGCGCTCCAGCGAGAGGACGAGTTCGTCGTCCTGGTTGTACGCCCGCAACTCGGTGGTGACGATGCCGACGTGGTCCCGGGAGTCCGATTCGCGCTTGTCGATGACCTCGCTCTCGGCGAAGATGGTGTCGCCGTGGAAGACCGGGGCGTGGTGGCGGACCTCGTCGTAGCCGAGGTTGGCGGTGGCGTTCGCGGAGACGTCGATGACGCTCATCCCGACGGCGAGCGCGAAGACGTAGGTGCCGTCGACGAGGCGCTCGCCGAACTCCGTCTCCGCGGCGTAGGCCTCGTTGAAGTGCATGGGGTTGAGGTTCATCGTGACGTTGGTCACCCAGACGTTGTCCGTCTCCGTCACCGTCCGGCCGTAGGGGTGTTTGTAGATGTCGCCCACCGCGAAGTCCTCGTAGTACCGTCCCTGCCAGCCCTCCACGAGTCGGCGCTCGGTGTCCTGTGTCATCGTTCGTCGGTGACCGCCCGCGGGCTTAAGCGTGGGGCCCGCCCGGGGGGCTCCGCTGTCCGGGAACCACTGACGGGACCGTGCTCTCCCGCCGGCCGACACCGGGATTTACGCCCCACGCCTGCGACCGGCCGATCATGACGGAACAACTCACGACGGAGCTGTCGACGTACGACACCACCTCGATCACAGTCCGCGACCGGGATCTTGCCGACGAAATCATGGGCGAACTGAGCTTCGGGGGATCGGTCTACCTGCTCTGGACTGGCGAGGTTCCCACCGAGGGGCAGGCCCGGACGGTCGACGCCATGCTGAGTTCGCTGATGGTCCACGGCCGGACGCCCCACGCGCTGGCCTCGCGGCTGACCGCCCTCTCGGCGCCCGACTCGCTGCAGGGGGCGGTCGCCAGCGGCCTCCTCGGGGTGGGCTCGCAGTTCGTCGGCTCGATGCAGGAGGCTGCGGCGGTTCTTCAGGAACTCGCCGGAGAGCCCGAATCAGAGCGCGAGGCGGCCGTCGAGGCAGTCGTCGCGGAGTACCGCGAGCGCGGCGACCCGTTCCCCGGTATCGGCCACCCCTTCCACGAGCCGGTCGACCCACGCGCCGAGCGGCTGTTTGAGGTCGCCGAGGAAGAGGGGGTCGCGGGCGTTCACATCGACCTCGTCCGGGACGTGCAGGCGGGCTTCGAGGAGGCGACGGGCTTGGACCTGCCGGTCAACATCACCGGCGCCATCGCCGCCGTCGCCTCCGACATGGGCCTATCGCCGGAGGCCGCCCGCGGACTCGCCATCGTCAGCCGCGCGGCGGGGTTGGTCGCGGCGGTCATCGAGGAACAGTCCCGCCCCGTCGCGATGGACGTCTGGGACTACGCCGAGGAACAGACCGAGTACGTCGGCGAGGAGTGAGGCAGCCGCGAGGTGTGATTCCCGGCTGCCAGACACGGCGCCCCGCGGACACAAGATACTCAACCGGACCGCCTGGACCTGTGGTATGGTGGTTCTGGGAGAGGGTTTGCTAGGGGGCTTCTTCGTGGTTGCGGGCGGGCTGGCTGCGGTCGACCACCCGGCCGTCGACTGGTTCAACCGGACCGTCAAGGCCGCAGGGACGACCCGCCGCGCGTCGGAGGTCGAGATGAGCACGGTGGCCGTCGCGGTCGGCCGGATACTCGGGCTTGCGATGATGGTGTTCGGCCTGGCGCTCGTCGCCAGCGGCCTCTGAGGCCGGGGCCGCGACCGGACCGGCCGGTAGGCCACAGAAAGCACTTACGCGACTCGCAACGTTCGGTCGATATGTCGGTCCCCGATAACATCGACCGACGGACCTTGGTCACCGCCCTCGCGCTCGTGGCATTGCTCGCCGGCATGCTCGTCGCAGCCGCCGGTAGCGTACCACGGACTGATGGGTACCTCTCCGTCGAGCGGGTCAACCAGACACCGTCCGATGTCGGTCCGACTCCCTTCGAGGAACTCGACCCGGGCCAGAAGGAACAGTTCAAACGTGCGCTTGACGCCAACGACTCGGTCAGGATCGGGACCGACGAGCGGGGCTTCGAATTCTACGAGCGCACGTACGTCGAGTACCGGGGCGACACCTACCGCGTGCTGGTCGCGGCACCCTAGTACGACCGCGGGAGGTCGAGGACGTTCTCGCCGATGTAGTTGAGGGCGAGTTCCTGGGTGATGGGCACGAGGCGGGTGAGCCGGGCTTCGCGCATGTAGCGTTCGACGTCGTACTCGCGGGCGACGCCGAAGCCGCCGTGGGTCTGGACCGCGGCGTCGGCGGCGTCGAAGGCGGCGTCGGCGGCCAGGAACTTCGCCATGTTCGCCCGGGCGCCCAGTTCTTGCCGCGGGAGGTCCTCGGCACTGCTCGCCGCCCGGTAAACCATCCCCTTGGCCGCCTGGACGCGGGCGTGTGCTTCGGCGAGGGGGTGCTGGATGGCCTGGTTGGCGCCGACGGGCTGGCCGAACACCTCCCGCTCGGCCGCGTAGTCGGCGCCGGCCTCGACGGCGGCCTCGCCCAGGCCGACACACTCGGCGGCGATCACGAGTCGTTCCTCGTTGAGGCCGTCGAGCATCTGGTAGAAGCCCTCGCCGACCTCGCCGATGACCGCCTCCTCGGGGACGCGCAGCCCCTCGAAGAACATCTCGTAGGAGTGGACGGCGTTGCTGGCGGTCTTGTCGATCTGCTCGACCTGGAGGGCGCCCTGGTCGAAGGCCTCGTCCAGTTCGACCAGGAACATCGTCACGCCGTGGGTGCGCCGTTCGACTTCCTCGCGGGGAGCCGTGCGGGTCATCAGGACGATGTAGTCGCTGGCGTCGACCCGGGAGATCCAGATCTTCTGGCCGTCGATGACGTACTCGTCGCCGTCCTTCGTTGCGGTGGTCTCGATGGAGGTTGAATCGGAGCCGGCGTTGGGTTCCGTCAGGCCGAAGGCCTGGATGGAGGTCTCGCCCGCGGCGACCGCGGGCAGCAGTTCCTCCTTCATGGCCTCGCTGCCGTACTGGACGAGGGGCGCGGAGTTGTAGATCGCGCCGTGGACGGACTGGGAGGCGCTGAAGCCGCCGCCGCTTGCGGCGATCTCCTCCATCATCACGACGGTCTCCTCGGTGCTCATCCCGGCGCCGCCGTACGCCTCGGGGATGAGCGCGCCGAACCAGCCGTTGTCGGCGAGTTCGTCGGCGAACTCGTGGGGGTACTCGCCGCGCTCGTCGCGCTCGCGCCAGTAGGCGGCGTCGAAGTCGTCGCAGATCTCCCGGATGGAGTTGCGGACGAGTTGCTGCTGTTCGGTCAGTTCGACCGTGTCTCTGTCGACCATCTGAATGGCAGAGTCTGCGGCGGCAGTGCTGTTAAATCCACGGCTCCTGCCGGGACGCGGGGCGGCATTCGGGTAGCGCCGACCCGCTCAGGCCGTTGCGAGCACGGCCGCCACGTCCTCGACCTCCGACAGCGCGGAGAGCGTCTCGTAGAGGTCGGCCGTCTCCTCGTCGTCCAACACTCTCCCCGCACACTCCTCGAACTTCGCGCGAAAGCGCTCCTCCGAGAGGGGGTCGTCGTGCGTTCCGGGCGGGTCCGTCCGGGTGCGCTCGCGAGTCCCGTCGGCCGTCTCGACACGGACTGTCGCCCCGTGGGAGTCGTAGGGCATACGCTCGTCGACGGCGAAGTCGACCCGCTCGCGGACCCGCTGAACCGCCGGGTGGCCGATGGCCTCGGGCTCGAAGGTCTCCAGGCCGACCCGGTCGCGGACCAGGCCGCTCGCGACGGTGTACTCCATTGAGAATTTCGCTTCCAGGCCCGTCTCCGGGTCGGCGTGGTGCAGGGCGTCGGCTGCCCCCTGCGAGGCCGTAACCGAGACGGACTCGACTGCCTCCGGGTCGACCGCCTCGCCCAGTTCCGCGGCCGCGGCGATGGCGCTGTGGGTGAAATAACAGCAGGGGTAGGCCTTGACGTGGATCCCCGCCTCGCGGAGCCGCCAGCGCTCGCCGACCGAGAAGTCGCCGGCGTCCTCGGGGCCGTACAGGTCCCAGAACCCCTTGTCGCCGGTGACCGCACGCGGGTCGGCGGTGACCCCCTCGCGGGCGAGGCGAGCGGCCGTCACGCCCGAGCGGGCACACAGCCCCGCGTGCAGCGGCTTCGTCATGGACCCGAAGTTGCGCTTCAGGCCGGCGGGCATCGAGGCCGCCACGTTTAGGCAACGGGTCGTCGTCGGCGCGTCGAGGCCGAGCAGGTTGGCTGCCGCTGCGGCCGCGCCGAAGGTTCCGAAGGTGGCCGTCGCGTGCCACCCGGCCTCGTAGTGCTCGGGGCTGACCGGCTCGGCGACCGCACACGCCGTCTCGAACCCCGCGGCGTAGGCGGTGATGAGGTCCCGGCCACTCGCGTCGGCTTCCGGCGCGAGCGCGAGCAGCCCCGGCACGAGCGCCACGCTCGGGTGGCCGTCCATCGCCCACGAGAGGTCGTCGTAGTCCAGCGCGTGGCTGGCGGTTCCGACCCGCAGCGCTCCGGCCTCGGGTCGGTGGGCACCCCCGACGCCGAGCAACACTCCGACGGCTGCCGCGTCGGGGTCGACTCCCTCTGCGGTCGCCGCCCGGCGGCCGGCGTCGGCGGTCGTGCCCGCGAGCGTCACCCCGACGGTGTCGACGACTGCGCGGACGACGGTGTCGACGGCCCCCTCCGGGAGGTCCCCGTACTCCAGGCTCGCCACGAAGTCGCCGAGCTGCGCTTCCGGCGATGATGTCTCCATGGTCTTCGGAGGGTCGCCCACGCTCTTAAACCTCGGCCGCAGCCGGAACGGTGGCCGGTGGACTGACCCGAGCGACCGCGGCGGGCCCGACCTATTAGACCCGTGGCCGTGAAGTCGGCAGCGAGGCCACACAGTGACCGACGCATACATCACGGGCGTCTCGTCGACCCTCGACCGCGAGTACGACCTGCCCGAGCGGGACCTGGCGCTGCACGCGATACTCGGGGCGCTGGACGGCGCGAGCGAGGACCCGGTCGACGTGGACGGGCTCTACCTCCCGAAGCCGCGGCCCTGGGCCGAGCAGGGCTTCTTCTCGACGCTCATTTCCGACCGGCTCGGGATGGCGCCGGACCGCCGGCTCGAGGTCTACACCGGCGGCACCAGCGGCGGCAACGCCTTCCAGGCCGCCGTGAGCGACGTCCGCGCGGGCCGGGTGGAGACGGCGGTCGTCGCCGCGGTCGAGCGCAACTCCACCATCGACACGGCGGACTACTTCGAGTACATCGTCGACATCTTCGACCGGGAGTTCCAGGCCCCCGCGGGCCCGTCCGTCCCGGGGATGTACGCCCAGAGCCTCCAGCGGTACTGCCACGAGTTCGGCGCCGACCGCGAGGCCGTCGCGGCCATCGCCGCGAAGAACCGCTCGAACGCCGCCGGGAATCCCGGGGCGGTCTTCGGCGGTGACCTGTCGGCGGCCGAGGTCCTCGACTCCCGGCCCATCGCCGACCCCCTGCGCTTGCTCGAGTGCCCGACGCCCTGTGACGGCGCGGCGGCGCTCGTGGTCACCGCCGAGCCCGACGGCGCCACGGGAGCACCGGTCCGGGTGAGCGGGGTCGGCGCCGGCCACGCGACCAGCCATCTCCTGGGGGCCCGGGACGGCTCGCTCGCCCGCTTCCCTGCGGTCGGGACGGCCACCGGGGAGGCGCTCGCGGACGCCGGCGCGGGCGCCGCGGCTGTCGATGTCTTCGAGCCCTACGCCCCTTTCCCGCACGTCGAGGCGATCATCACCGAGGAACTGGGGTTGTACGACCGCGGCGAGGGAGCAACGGCCTGCGTCCGCGGGGAGACGGCGGTCGACGGGCCACACCCCGTCAGCCCTTCGGGCGGCTGTCTCGGTCGCGGTCACCCGGCGATGGTGACGCCCCTGCTGAACTACGTCGCCGCAGTCGACCAGCTTCGCGGGGATGCCCCGAACCAGGTTCACGGGGCGGAGCGGGCGCTGACGACCAGCGAGCACGGCCACGT
>JAZKSZ010000109.1:0-7486 GCA_036625795.1 Haloarculaceae archaeon | reverse complement strand
TCTTCGGGGAGGGCGGCGGCGAGCGCTTCGCCGCCGACGTCGACATGCCCTTCCTCGGCTCGGTCCCGCTCGACCCTGCGGTCCGCGAGGGCGGCGACGACGGCGCCCCGATGGTCCACGGCGAGGGCGAGGCCGCCGAGGCGCTCCGCGAGTTCACCCGCAAGACCGCGAACATGCAGGGGATCGTCCACCGTCGCCGGGTCAGCAGTACCCGGACGGGGGCCGAGCCCGACGCCTGACCGCCGGGTGTCGGCGGGGTCACCGGCCGGGCAGTGCCAGGCCAGGTCCGACCCGCGAGCCGGTCAGTCAGCGGGCTGTTCCTCGCGAAGGTCCTCCATCGTCCAGACGGTGACCCGCGCCTCTACGAGGTCCCGTGACTCGACGTCCCCGCCGTCCTCGTGGGCCTGGAGGGTCTCGCGGGCGGCGGCGAGCATCTCGTCCTCGACGGCCGCCTGGTCCTGTCGGTCCCGGACCTCGTTGGTCAGCGCCTCGAAGTCCTCCCGGAGGTCGAAGTCCGCACAGGCGGCGTTGCACTTCCCGATCGGGTTCATCCCCACCTCCAGCGCCAGCTCGCGGACCGTCTCCCAGTCCGACTCACAGAAGTACAGCGACACCTCGCCGACGACGTCGCGCCAGGAGATCCGGCCGCTGCGGGCCATCGCCTCGATCGCCCGCGGCGGCAGGTCGAGCCGGTGGCTCGTCTCGGGGTTCCGGCAGAGACAGCAGGGCCGCTCGCGCTTGCCCGTGTACATGGCCAGAGGCAGGGGCCGGACCCGCTTGAGGGTGGCGGAAGCGGGTGCCGTCGCCGGGCGGTCGACGGGAGACAGCGAGCCCGCTGCTCAGTCGTCGCCCCGCTCCTCGTCTCTGGTTGACCCGTCAATGTCGGCCTCCCGCTCCAGTGGCCAGGAGGCGCTGCCGTAGAAGTCGATCCCCATGCGGTGTGCGGCCCGGGAGATGACGTGGGCGCCGGTCGGCGCCGTCAGGAAGAGGAAGGCGATCCCGAGCAGGCAGGTCAGGCCGGCTCCGCCGGGCCCGAAGTAGACGAACCCCGCCAGGAACACGGACGCCGCGCCGAGCGTGGTCGCCTTGCTGGTCGCGTGCAGGCGGTTGTAGACGTCGGGCAGGCGCAGCAACCCGACGGTCCCGACCAGCAGGAAGAAGCTCCCGACGGCGACCAGGAACACCACGAGTCCCGCCCGCAGCGGGCCGACCGTCGGCGGTCCGCCGCCAGAGGCGGCGAGGAGGGTCGCAGGGTCCGTCATGGTTCGATGATGTCCCCCTCCGTCACGTAGCGCGCGACGGCGATGGTGCTGATGAAGCCGATGATCGCGAGCACGAGGCTGACGGTCACGAACAGGCCCAGTCCGGTGGCCAGCGCGAAGAGGACGGCGATGGCGACGACGTTGGTCGCGATGGTGTCGAGGGCGACGACCCGGTCGGGCGTGGACGGCCCGCGGATGACGCGGTAGCCGACCAGAAGCGTCAGCGCGCTCGTCAGGATCAGCCCGACCTGCACCGCGAGCGTCAGGAACCCGGGCACCTCAGCCATCCTGTTCACCCCCCTCGCTGCCCGTCCGGTCGCGGGCGGGGTCGCCGGCCTGCCCGGGCGAGCCGTCGGCCCGGCGCTCCTGCTCGGCGGCGGGGGCGGCTTCGCTCGCGCGGGCGCTCGGACGCGGCGGAACCGGGTCCCCGGGGTCGCGTTCCTCCGCGAAGATCTGCAGGGCGTACTCCTCCCAGGAGCGGATCGGGTCGACGACTGCCTCGCGGTCGTCACCGCTCAGCGCGTGGACGTACAGCGTGTTGGTGGCGTCGTCGTAGTCCATGGTGAGCGTCCCCGGTGTGAGCGAGATGCTGTTGGCGATGGTCGTGATGGCGAGGTCCGACTGGACCCGCAGGGGCACCTCGACGACGGCGGGCTCGATGGGCATCGACGGGGCGAGCACCCGGTAGGCGACGTCGACGTTCGCCGTCACGAGTTCCTTCCCGAACAGGAGTCCGTAGACGACGGCCGCCGGGACCGACCTGACGGCCCCGGTCAGGTCGACGGACGGGGTGTAGAAGTTCCGCAGCAGGTACGCCACCGGCAGCCCGAAGGCCAGCCCGGGGATGAACTCCGCGAGCAGTCCCTCCGGGGTGGCCGGGGCGCCGCGGACGAACAGCCACAGGACCCCGAGACCGACGCCGAAGACCGGCCAGCGCCGCGCCATCAGCGCCCCACCTCCAGCAGTTCGCGGGCGGCGGCGAGCGCCTCCGGGCTGCCGGCGGACTCGTTTGCTCCCTCGGCGAGGGCCTCGCTCGCGGTCGTCGGGTCGACGAGGTCGACGTAGGCGCCGGTATCGACCGCCGCCTCGGCGGCCGCCTGTGCTGCCCGGTAGACCGGGTCGAAGCCGACCCCGATGGCGACCAACATGAGCGCCAGGACGGCGACGATGGCGACCAGCGTGCGCGGGTACGTGCCGGTCCCGACGGCCTCGGACTCCGCCCCCCAGAATCCCCGGTTCCAGGCCCGGGAGACGTAGACGATGGTCAACAGCGCCCCGCCGAGCGCGACCGCGAGCACCAGCGCGCCCCCGCCGACGCCGGCGGTCAGCGACTGCCCGGCGGTGTCGAAGACGAGCAGCTTGCCGAAGAACCCGGACAGCGGCGGGATCCCGACGAGCGCGAGCCCGCCGAGGAAGAAGGCCCCCGAGAGCACGGGCGCCCGGCCGGTCAGCCCCCCCAGGTCGTCGAACTCGACCGAGCCGACGGCGTCGTAGACGGCCCCGCTGGCGAGGAAGAGCAGCCCCTTCGCGACGGCGTGGTTGAGCGCGTAGACCAGCGCCGCCGCGACGCCCAGCACCCGGAGCGGCCCCTCGGCGCCCGCCGCAAGCGCGAGCGGCAGAACGATGAAGCCGGCCTGGCCGATACTGGAGTAGCCGAGAACGCTGTCGAGGTCGGACTGGTTGACCGCCGCGACCCCGCCGAGGACGATGCTCGCCGCGGCAACCAGGAAGAGGACGGGGCCGAAGAAGGCGAGGAAGGACTCGCCGGCGAACACGGGCGCCCCGGCGGGGACCGTGGCGGCGGCGAAGACGGTGAAGTACAGCCGGATGATGGCGTAGATCCCCACCTTCTTCGTGACGCCGGCCAGCACGGCCGAGACCGGTGCGGGGGCGGCCCGGTAGGCGCCGGGAACCCAGAACTGGAAGGGGACGACGCCGGCCTTGAGCGCGAACACCGCAAAGAGCAGGCCGGCGAGCCCCAACACGGGCGCAGGGTCGATGCCGTAGGCCCCCGCGTCCGCCAGTCGGCGGGCCATGTCGGCCATATTGAGGGTGCCGGTCGTAGCGTAGAGCCCACCGATGGCCACCAGCATAACCGCGCTGCCGACCAGGTTGAGCACCACGTACCGCAGCGCCGCCATCGTCTCCCGGCGGCGGCTGTAGAAGGCCACGAACACGTAGCTGGGCATCAGCATCACCTCGAACCAGACGAAGAGGTTGAAGATGTCGCCGGTCAGGAAGGACCCGGTGACGCCGACGAGCATGAAGTGATAGAGCGGGTGGAAGGAGACCCGCTGGCCCACGCTGTCGACGTAGACGACCGCGAAGGCGACGGCGGCGAGCGCCACGACGGCCGTCAGCCCCAGCATGAAGACGGCGAGTTCGTCGGCGACCAGGGTGATCCCGAAGGGCGCCGGCCAGTTCGAGAGCTGGTAGGCTGTGGCGCCGTCGACGATCACGCGCCTTGCCAGCAGGGCCACCGCGAGCGCGTACGCGGCGCCCCCGGCGAGGCTGAGCGCCCGCTGGACCCGGGTCGCTCGCCGGGCGAGCAGCGTGGCGACCGCGGTCGCCAGCGCCACCACCATCGGGGCGACGACGGCCTGCGGGGGGGCGACGGCTGTCACGCCGGCTCACCCCCCTCGGCGTCCCCGGAGCCACCGGTCCTGTCGCCCTCTCCAGACCCGCCGGCCTCGTCGCTGTCCCCGGGGCCTCCGGCGCCAGCCCCGCGGCCCGCGTCCGGGCCCTCGCCCCCGTCAGCGGCGACTGCCGCGAGTCCCTCGCTGCCGGAGGCATCGGGTTCCTCGCCCAGGTCGATGCTGCCCCGGGTCTGGTAGACCCGGAAGGTCAGCGCCAGCGCAAAGGCCGTCGTCCCGAAGCCGATGACGATGGCCGTCAGGACCAGCGCCTGGACAAGCGGGTCCGTCACCTCGGCACTCGCGCCGTGGTCCAGGACCGGCGCCGCACCCGAGAGTCCGCCCATCGTCACCAGGTAGACGTTCGCCGCCTGGCCGATGATCGTGACCCCCCAGACCACCCGGACCACGTCCCGCCGGAGAACGAGGAAGGTCCCGACCGCAAAGAGCAGCCCCAGTACGGTCGCGAGGACGACTTGCGTCATTCCAGTCCCACCACCGCAAGGATCGTCAGCAGCGCGCCGACGACGACGAAATACACGCCGAAGTCGAAGACCAGCGCACCCGCGACCTCCAGCTCCTCGTACAGCGGGACGTGTTCGACGAACAGAACCGCCTGTGTCAGGAACGGGTACCCCAGCGCCATCGCGACGACGCCCCCCCCAGCGGCCAACAGGAGTCCGACGCCGAAGACGGCGCCCAGGTCCCGCGCCAGCCGGGAGCCGACGGCGTCGGTCGTCCGGACCTGTCGGTCGAGTAGCTCGGTCCGGATGTAGTCGAGCCCGTAGATGATGTACGTCAGCGCGAAGGCCGTCGCGGTCAACACGCCCGCGATGAACCCCCCGCCGGGCCGGTTGTGCCCCTGCATGAGCAGGGCAATGGCCGTCACGAGGATCAGCGGGACGACGATCCGCGTGACGGTCCGGGCGATGACCGTCGGCCCCCGTCCCGTCACTGTGAGCCACCTCGCTCGCGCATGACGACGACGGTCAGGACCGAGAGCGCGGCCATGGCCACGACCGAGATCTCGCCCATCGTATCGAAGGCACGGAAGTCGACGAGAATGACGTTGACGATGTTGCCCCCGCCACCCCAGTCCAGGAGCCAGGCGCCGTGTTCGGCGGGGATCCCCGCCCGCTCCACGAAGAAGGAAACGATGGGGTCCTCGGGCGTGCCAGCCGTCGAGAGCAGGACCGTCACGAAGACCGTGACCCCGACCGCGCCGGCCACGACCGCGTCCCGCGCCGCCCGCACGCGGTCGAGGGTGCCATAAAAGGCCGGCAGTTCGTTCAACACGAGCAGGAAGAGCACGAGCACGAGCGTCTCGATGAGCAACTGCGTGAGTGCGAGGTCGGGCGCGCTCGCGAGGATATAGAAGATGGCGATCATGAACCCGAGGATCGAGAGGGTCAGGACGCCGGCGATGTGGGAGGGAGCGATGGCGACCGCGACTGCTGCGACGACCCCGACTAGGAGAACGAATCCGACCGGGACCGTCACGCCCGCCGGGACCAGCCCCGCGAACCCGACGCCGCCGACGGCGTACCCGCCGAGCGTCAGCAGGCTGACCGCGACGAACAGCGCGCCGGCGTAGGTCCGCAACGCCCCGGTGTGGAGGTAGTCGTCGACGGCGCGGCTCCGGTCGAGCAGGCCGGTCGCCCCGTCGTAGTACCAGTTGGGGCTCGTCGGCCGGACCGCCCTCGCCCGGCGGATCACGTCCCGGAGCCGGCCGTAGAAGGGATACGCGAGGACCCCAAGCAGTATCGTCGCCCCGCTCATCAGCACGGGCGGCTTGGGGCTGGTCGGCAGGTAGTAGCTGAACGCGACACCCCCCTCGTGACCGCCCACGGGGACGACGCTGTCGACCACGCCGCCGACGAACGCGTCCAGCGGACCAAGGTGGACGCCCGCCGTAGAGGTGAGGCCCGCGAGGCCAATGAGTCCGGCGACGCCGGCGAGTAGAACCGGCGGCGCGAGCATCGGGACCGGCGGGCTGTGGACGTGACCCAGCGCGTCGGGTTTCTCGCCGAAGAACATGTGCAGAAAGCGGATCGAGTACAGAAAAGTGAAGACGCTCCCGAGGACCGCGACGACCGGGAGCAGCCACCAGAGGCCGCCGTCGTGGACCGCCACCTCGTAGGTCGCCTCGAAGAGGAACTCCTTGGAGTAGAAGCCATTAAATGGCGGCACGCCGGCCATCCCCAGCGCCGCGACGACGGTGACGGCCGCGGTGACCGGCAACTCCGAGCGCAGGCCACCCAGCTCCTCGAGCGCCCGTGTCCCCGCCTCGTGTGCGACGATCCCTGCGACTAGAAACAGTGCCGCCTTGAACATCGCGTGGTTGAGGATGTGGAACGCTCCGGTCTCAGCCCCCAGCACGTTGGCTATCCCGAATCCGGCGATGATGAGTCCGAGATGCGAGGCCGTCGAGTACGCCAGCAGTTCTTTGATGTCCGCGGCCGCGACCGCCAGCACGGCCGTGACAGTCATCGTCACCAGCCCGAGGGTCGCGAACAGCAGCATCCACCCGTCGCCGACGTCGAGCAGGAGCGGGCGCATCCGGCCCACGAGGTAGACGCCGGCTTTCACCATGGTCGCCGAGTGCAGGAACGCCGACACCGGCGTCGGCGCCTCCATCGCGTTCGGCAGCCAGATGTGCAGCGGGACCTGCGCGGACTTGGCTGCGGCGCCGATCCCCACCAACACCAACACCGGCACGAACAGTCCAGCGTCCTGGAGGGCTGTCCGGACTGCCTCGGGGTGCGAGAGCAACGCCTGCTCCCCACCGACAAGCCGGAACGTCGACCCCACGATGGCCGCGACGTCTGCCGAGGCGGCGCGCAGGAGCAGGAATCCGACCAGCAGGAAGAGCCCGCCCCCGACCGTGATGACCATCGATTTCCGGGCGGCGTACTGCGAATCGGGGTCGTCGCGGTAGTGCCCGATGAGCAGGAACGAGGCGACGCTGGTCCCCTCCCAGAAGACGAACAGCGCGAGCAGGTCCGCGGCGAAGGCGATCCCCAGCATCGACCCCATGAACGCGAGCAGGGTGGCGTAGTACTTCGCCTGCCCCGGCTCGCCGTGCATGTATCCGCCGGAGTACGTGAAAATCAGCACCCCGACGCCGCTGGCGAGCAGACCGATCAGCAGCGCCAGCCCGTCGACGTACAGCGCCAGCGAGACGCCATAGGAGGGGATCCACTCGAAGACGACGCTACCGGTCGTGCCCAGCAGTGAAACGACGAGTCCGAAACACGCCAGCGCGACTGCGGCGGCGAAGTAGGCCGTGTACTCGCCCAGCAGGCGATAGACCAGCGGCGTGGCTGCCGCGGCCACGAACGGCAACGCCAGAATCGCCACGAGTGCGCCGGCACTCGGTTGCACGTTTCCGCGTCGGCGCAGACGAGACTTAATCCTTCGCAAACGCCGTGAGGGGAATCAGGAGAGACTGTTCTATCAATACTCATAGACTAAGTCGTGAAGATACTGCTCAATCAGGGCCTGTGTCCGAACCACTCAGCTATGAGCCGGGGTCTTGATACCGCTCAATGACTTCGATGTCCAAGCCGAGTCCGACAAGGCTGGTTTCAC